>NZ_JBEXDT010000027.1:0-81297 GCF_040605905.1 Nonomuraea sp. NPDC005501
GAGTTCTTCTCCCTCTCGTTAGACCGTGGTCCCAGGGACGGCGGCTTCCGCTCCGACGACCGCGGCCCCAGGGACGGCGGTTACCGCTCCGACGACCGCGGTCCGCGCGGCGGCGGCTACCGCGGCGACGGCCAGGGCTCGCGCGACGGCGGCTACCGCTCCGACGACCGCCCCTTCCGCTCCGACGACCGCGGCCCCAGGGACGGCGGTTACCGCTCCGACGACCGCGGTCCGCGCGGCGGCGGCTACCGGGCCGACGACCGCGCCCCCCGCACCGGTGACCGTGGCCGGCCGTTCTCGGCCGACCGTGAGCGCGGCGTCCGCTCCGAGGACCGTCCCCGTGACGGCCATCGCTCGGCGGGCTACCGTGGCGACGACCGCGGTCCGCGCTCGGGCGGCTTCCGCTCCGAGGGCCGTGGCAACGGCTTCCGCTCGGGTGAGCGCCGCTACGGCCGCTGACCCGCGCACCATCCTCGACGGCCCGCCGTACCACTCGAAGAGAGCGGTACGGCGGGCCTCGCCGTTTCCGGCGGCACGTCCCACCGGGACGGTCGCCGTTTCGACGTCCGGTCGTCCCACCAGCGGAGCGGTGCCCAGCGTGGTGCGCGTGTGCGGCGCATGGCCCTCCACAGCTGCCGGCCCTGCACAGCTGCGCCGCCGATGAAGCCCACCCCGACGAGCGGCGCTCCAGGTGCTGGACGGTTACCTGGCGGCCTGCCGCGGGCGCGGAGCGCGGTCAGCCCTTGAGGCCGCTGAGCGCGATGCCCCGGGTGAAATACTTCTGGAAGACGAGGAAGAACACGATCGTCGGGACCGACGCCAGCAGCCCGCCCGCCATGATGGCGCCCTGGTGGTCGGGCCCGGCGAAGTAGGAGTTGAGCCTGGCCAGCGCCACGGGCAGGTTGGCCATCTCGTCGCTCTGCACGATGATCAGGGGCCAGAGGAAGTTGTTCCACTCCGCCAGCACGATGAAGATCGACATGGCGGCCAGGGCCGGCCGCAGCAGCGGCAGCACGATCGTCCACCAGATCCGCCACTCCCCGGCGCCGTCCACCCGGGCCGCCTGGATCAGCTCGTTCGGCAGCGACTGGAGGAACTGCACGAGGAAGAACAGCACGAACGCCTTGGCCAGCGCCGGCACGATGTAGGCGGCGTAGCTGTCCAGCCAGCCCAGGTTCCGCATGATCACGTAGTTGGGGATCAGCGTGGTCTGCCACGGCACCATCATCGACGCGATGATCATCAAGAAGATCACCCGCCGCCCCTTGATGTCGTGCTTCGCGATCACGTACGCCGCCAGCGAGCAGACCAGCAGCGATCCCACCGTGATGGCACCGGTGATGAACAGGCTGTTGAACAGGAACCGCCAGAACCCGAAGTCCACCTGGAACCGCTGGAAGATGCCCTGCAGGTGGCCCGGGTTGATCCGCTGGGCCGACCACGCCGGGTCGTAGAAGTTGTGGACCGTGGGCGACTCGGGCACGAACGACGGCGGTGTCCTGGCCAGCTCCGCCGGCGGCTTGAAGACGGTGATGACCAGCCAGTAGAACGGCGCGATCATCGTCAGCGACAGCAGGTAGAACGGCAGGCGCAGCAGGTGCCTGTTGACCCGGGTGCGCCGGTCGCCGGCCCGCGCCGGCTGCCGGGCGTGACGGGCGGGGGCGATGGTGTCCAGCGGGGCGACGGCCATCACAGCTCCTTCATCGCGCGGCCCACGCGCAGGTTGACGAGGCTCAGCACGAAGATGATCAGGAACAGCACCCAGGCGATCGCCGAGGCGTAGCCGAGCTTGAAGTGGGTGAAGCCCTGGTCGTACAGGTAAGGGACGATCATCAGGCCGGAGTCGAGCACGCCGCCGACGTTGTTGGTGCCGCGGAAGACGATGTACACGGCCTCGAACACCTGGAACGCCCCGATCAGCCCCGTGACCACCACGTACGTGGTGACCGGCCGCAGCAGCGGCAGCGTGATCCGGCGGAACTGCTGCCAGGCCGAGGCGCCGTCGATCCGGGCCGCCTCGTAGTACTCCTCCGGGATCGAGCCCAGTCCCGCCACGTACAGCACCATGCCGTACCCCATGCCGCCCCACACCGACATCAGCACGAGGACCGGGATGGTCAGCCCCGGCGTGGCCAGCCAGGCGACGGCCTTGCCGCCGAACCAGCCCACGATCGTGTTGGCCAGGCCCACGTCGCTGGGGAACAGCACCCACTTCCACAGGAGCATGAGCGCGATGGAGGAGGTGACGGAGGGCAGGAAGAACAGGGTGCGCATGATCCGGTGCGGCCAGCTCGTGCCGTTGAAGGCCAGCGCCAGGCCCAGCGACAGCAGCGTGCCCAAACCGACCGACGCCACCACGTACAGGGCCGTGTTGCCGAGCGCGTGGCGGAACCTGGCGTCCTCCGCGAGCTGGCGGAAGTTGTCCAGGCCGGTGAACACGGCCGGGTTGATCCCGTCGAACCGGGTGAAGCTCAGGAACAGCGAGTTGGCCAGCGGCCAGATGAGGAAGCCCGCGAACAGCGCGAGGAACGGCAGCAGCATCAGGTACGAGGTGCCGTAGCGGCGCAGCGCGCTGCGCAGGGGAGTGGTCACGGCGGAGGTCGCCATGTCGGCCATGTCAGGCTCCTGGATCGGTGGCCGGGACCGGCGCCCACCGGTCCCGGCGGGCGGCTATCCGGCGTTGCGTTCCATGACCTTCGCGGCCTCGGCCAGCGCGGTCTTGACGTCCGCCTTGCCGAGGATGGCCGACTGGAGCTGCTTGGCCACGTCCCCGGCGCTCTCGTCCCAGCCGGGGCAGCCCGGCGCGGCCTTGCCGGTCCTGATCGAGGCCTCGAACACCTGGGCCTGCTCCGGGGTGAACGTCGAGTCCGACACCACCTTGTCGGGGCGCGGCGGGATGAAGGGCAGGTTCCGCCTCTTGGCCTCGTCCACCATCGTGGTGATCGCCGGGTCGGAGTAGAGGAACTTCACGAAGTCGGCGCCGATCTGGGCGTACTTGCTGAACGACGTGACGCCGATCGCGCGCCCGCCGATGAACGTGGTGGGCCCGGCCGGACCCGCGGGCAGCGTGGTCATCGCCCACTTGCCCTTCAGCTTCGGCTTGTTGATGTCGATGCCCTTGGCGATCCAGTTGCCGGCGACCACCAGCGCGGTGCCGGTGTCGAGCGCGTCGGAGCCCTCCACCTGGGCAGTCGGCGCGCCGTGCTTGCGGTAGAGGTCCACCCAGTACGTCAGCGCCTGCTCGGCCTGCGGGGTGTTCAGCGACGGCTTGCAGTCGGGCGTGTAGAACGTGCCGCCCGCCTGGTAGAGGTAGTTGAAGTAGCCGATCCAGTCGAGGTTGCCCCAGTCCTGGCTGTACGGCTTCTTCACCCCGGCCGCCTTGAGCTTGTCGATGTCGGCGACAAGCTCCTCCCACGTCTTGGGCGGAGCGTCGATCTTGGCCTGTTCCAGCAGGTCCTTGCGGTAGAACAGGGCGAACGTCGACATGTCGAGCGGCACGCCGTACACCGAGCCGTCGGGGGAGACGGCCGACTCCCACTGGGCGGGCTGAGCCTGCGCCTTCAGCGCGTCCAGGCCGTGTTGACGCAGGTCCACCATGGCGCCGCGGGCACCGAACTGGATCGTCCACGTCATGCCGCCGGACAGGACGTCCGGGCCGCTGCGGCTGGTGGCCGCCGCCAGCAGCTTGGCGTACGCGTCGTCCCACGACAGGGTCTGCACCTTGATCGTCACGTTGGGGTGCGACTGTTTGTACAGGTCGGCCGCCTTCTGGAAGATCGCGGTCTCGTCGTCCCCGCCCGTGGACCAGAAGGACAGGTTCGCGGGGGCGTTCTGGTCGGCCTGCTTGGTCTCCGACTGGCCGCTGGTGGCGCACGCGGCGCTCAGGAGTGCCACCAGGACCGTGCTGCAGACTGCCGTCGTTCGTCGCATGGGGGCTGTCCGATCTGTCGGTCGGATGGGCGCCCGGTTCCCCTGGCGGAGGCATGCGGAATGTGCGGGGCATCCCGCGCCCGGCGCCCGAATTCACGGGTATGGGGATCTCACCACTTAAACGGGTAAGTTACAATAGGCGGCGATCGAGATTGCCGGAATGTTTCCAGCCCGCCGGCCGTCGGCCGTGGTCCCGCCGCCGGGCGGCCGCGATGAAGCGGTTCAGGGGGCGGTGCGGGGCGGCGGGGCGGTGCTCCCGCGCGGGCGCAGGCGCGCCGCCGGTTCCTCCACGCCGGAGATCTCCTCGCCGGCCGCCCTCCGCAGCAGGAGCCCGGCGGCCCGCGCGCCGGAGGCCGGGATGTCCCGCGTCAGCGCCGTGAGCGGCGGCCGCACCACCTGGCACAGCGGCGAGTCGTCCCAGGCCACGATCGACAGGTCGGCCGGCACCTCCAGCCGCATCTCCCGGGCCACCGACAGGCCCGCCAGCGCGGTGATGTCGTTGTCGTAGACGATCGCCGTGGGCCTGGCGCGCGAGCTGAGCAGCCGCCTGGTGGCCCGGGCGCCCGCCTCGCCGGTGTAGTCGGTGTGCGGGACGGCCGTCTCCTCCAGCCCCAGCGCCGCGAGCGACTCGGTGAACGCCGCGTCCCTGATCGCGGTGTGCGCCAGGGCGGCCGGACCGGCCACCCTGGCGACGCGGCGGTGGCCGAGCGCCGCCAGGTGCTCGATCACCTCGCGCATCGCGGCCGCCTCGTCCGACCACACCGCGGGCAGCGAGCCCGCCGCGGACGGGTGGCCGATCACCACCGCCGGCATGCCCAGCCGCTCCATCACCGGCACCCGCGGGTCGTCCGCGTGCAGGTCCACGAGGATCACCCCGTCCACCCGCCCCTCGCCCCACCAGCGGCGATGTACGGCGATCTCGGCCTCGTGGCCGGCGACCACCTGGAGCATCAGCGCGCAGGAGCGGGCCGCCAGCTCGTCCTCGATGCCGCTGATCAGCTCCATGAAGAACGGCTCCACGCCGAGGAAGCGCGCCGGGCGGCACACGACGAGCCCGATCGCGCCCGAGCCGGCCCCGGTCAGCAGGCGCGCGGCGACGTTCGGCCGCCAGCCGATCTCCTGGGCGATCGCCTGGATGCGCGCCCTCGTCTCGTCCGACACGCCGGGCCGGCCGTTCAGCGCGTAGGACACCGCGCCCTTCGAGACACCGGCCCGCCTGGCGATGTCGGCGATCGTCGGCCTCTTCACGCGCACCTCCGGCATGAAAGTTTCACTGAACCGTATCAGCGGGATGGGCGGTGATCACGCCACAGCCTGCGGTCACGTGCTTACCCGGTTCATCGACCCCGTTCGCTCGGCCTGATCTCGTGGGGCGTCACCCCGATCGTTCCGACGTGACGTCCGGCGGCGGCGCCGTCCGGGCGGCGGCCCGGCCGGGGCGCAGCAGCGTGACCAGCGCCAGCCCCAGCGCCGCGCTCGCCGCCACCACGACCGGCGGCGGGACGAGCTGGGCCGCCGCGCCCGCCACGGCGAAGCCGACGCCCTGCCAGAACATCAGCCCCGACGTCTGGATGCTGAGCGCCCGCCCGAGCAACCTCTCCGGGGCCGCGTCCACCAGCAGCGCGTCCAGTCCCAGATGGTGCGCCAGGCCCATGCCGGACAGCACGAGCAGCGCGACGGCCGGCGGCAGCCCCGGCCACAGACCGAAGCCGAGTTGCGGAGCGAACATCAGCAGGGCCAGCGGCACGATCAGCCGCAGCCGCCGCTGCGGCGAGGCGATCCACAGGCACAGCACCTCACCCAGCACCGTGCCCACGGGCAGCGCCGACATGAGCAGCCCCAGCCCCAGCGTGCCGAACCCCTTCAGCTCCGCGTACGGGGCCGCCAGCGCCTCCGGAGCCACCGCCAGCGCGGGCGCGGCCCAGCCGAACACCAGGACCCGGCGCAGCCGTACGACCCGGAAGACCCGCCCCAGGCCGCCCACCGAGTCGCGGACGAGCGAGGCCGCGGGCCCGGCGGAGGCGGCCGGCCTGACCCTGACACCCGCGGCGAGCACCGCGGCCGACACCAGGAACGCGGCCGTGTCGATCAGCAGCACGGTCCGCGGCGTCACCACGACCAGCAGCAGCCCTCCGAGCGCGAAGCCGCTCACCTGCGCGGCCTGCGCCACCAGCCGGAAGAGGCTCCGACCGGCTATGTAGACGTCGCCGTCGAGCACGCGGGGCAGCACCGCGGCCCGCGCCCCCGCGAAGACCGGCCCCACCAGGCCGATCGCGAACGCGGCGAGCAGCACCGCCACGACCGGCAGCCCGGGCAGCGCCATCACGGCGGCGAGCGCGGCCGTGGCCAGGTTGCACCCCACCAGCAGCCGGCGGACCGGCACCCGGTCGACCAGCGCGGACAGCAGCACCCCACCGAACAGGTAGGGGACGAACGCCACGGTGAACACCAGGGCCGAGAGCAACGGCGACCCGGTCTGGCGGTAGACCAGCACGGTGAGCGCGAACTGGGTCATGATCGTGCCCAGCATGGCCGCCATGTGCGACAGGAACAGGGCACGGAACTCGCGGACGGCCAGGGCATCGCGGTAACGGCCGCGCGCCGTCACGGCCGGGCCGCCGGTCGAGACGTCGGCCGGGTCGCGGGGAGCATCGGCCGGGCTGCCGGTCGAGACGTCGGCCGGGTCGCCGGGAGCATCGGCCGGGCTGCCGGTCGAGCCGTCGGCCGGATCGCCGGGAA
Source organism: Nonomuraea sp. NPDC005501 (assembly GCF_040605905.1). Taxonomy (NCBI): domain Bacteria; kingdom Bacillati; phylum Actinomycetota; class Actinomycetes; order Streptosporangiales; family Streptosporangiaceae; genus Nonomuraea; species Nonomuraea sp. NPDC005501. The sequence continues at coordinate 6,670 of NZ_JBEXDT010000027.1, forward strand.
CATCGGCCGGGACGTCGAACAGGCCGTCGGGCGGGCCGTCGGGCGGGCCGTCGGGCGTGATGGAGGACGGGCCGGGGGAAGGCTCGGGGGGCCGGCCGGTGGATCGGTCCATGGGGCCTCCTCGGAGGGTGGGACGCCGGCGCGGCCGGCCGCGCCGGTCATCGGGCGACCGGCCACGCGGCTACCGGTCAGTAGGCGTAGCGCATGCGGGATCACCTCCTCGGGAGAGCGTGACGGGCAGGGCTCGCACCCCGCGCAGGGTGCCGCTGTCCCACATGACCGGCTCGCCGTCGCGGCGTACGCCCGCGTAGCCGGCCAGCTCGGTGAACAGCACCCTGGCCTGCATCGACGCGACCCCGACGCCCAGACAGGCGTGCAGGCCGCGGCCGAAGCCGAGGTGCGGGTTGGGGTTGCGGCCCAGGCGCAGCGAGTCGGGCTCCCGGAAGACGGCGGGGTCGCGGTTGGCGGCGCCGATGATCAGCGTCACGCCGTCGCCGCCGCGCACCTTGTGGCCGCCCACCTCGGTGTCCGTCAGGCAGCCGCGGGCGAGCACCTGCACCTGACTCGTGTAACGGACGACCTCTTGCACCGCGGATTCCGGATTTCCGGTGAATTTTGGAAGGACGCCCGGATTATCGGTGAAGGCGAGCAACGCGAGCGACAGCAGCCGGGCGGACGATTCGAAACCGGCGTGAAATGTGGACCGCAGGGAATTCATTACCAAACGACGATCCACGCCGAGACCGTCGAGTTTTTTACTGACATATGCGAACATGCCGCCAGGGCGGTGCTCGCTCATCCAGCGCTCGATCATCTCGTCCAGCTCCGCGCGCGCCGCGAGCCCGGCGGGTATCACCTCGGGCCGCAGCCCCGCGTCCATGGTGTCGATGACGGGCGGGGACACGCGCCGCAGCAGGGCGAGGTCCGGGGGATCGACCCCGAGCAGGTCGCAGATCGTCCCGACCGTCAGCGGCAGGGCCACCTCGTCCACGAAGTCGGCCGTCCGCCCGTCCACCCCCGCCAGCAGCGCCCTGACCCGGGAGGCCGTGCGCCCGGCCAGCGCGACGTGGTCGCACGCCCGGTAGGCGGCCGTGAGCAGCCGCCGCACGGGAGGGTGCTCGGGCGGGTCCACGGTCTGCAGCATGACCAGCTCGCCGGGGACGCCCTCGCCGAGCCGCCGCCAGTCGGAGGTGAAGCAGTCGAGCCGCTTGAGCACCGCCGTGCAGTCCTCGTGACGCGTCAGCACCCAGGTGCCGAGCTCCTCGAACCAGAAGAACGGGTCGTTCTCGCGCCATGCCGAGTACACCGGAGTGGGGTCGCGCAGTATTTCGGGGCGGAGCAGTGTACGGAGCGAAAGCGGAAAGAGGCTTTCCGTCGGCACAAAAGCCTCCATCGGCTGGTCGAAAATTCCCCTGTTCATTTGCCAAATGGACCATAGATGAATGACAGAATGGGGTCAAGATCAGTTCGCCGGCATCGTGTCTCGCGTTCCGGACACCGGACGTGAGAACCACGCGGGCCGACTAGGCTGGTCGTGCACGTCAGCCGACCGACGAGAGAGACCATGAAGACCTTCGAAGAGCTGTTCGCCGAGCTGTCCGAGAAGGCGCGCACCCGGCCCGCGGGGTCGGGCACCGTGGCCGCGCTGGACGCCGGCGTCCATGCCATCGGCAAGAAGGTCGTCGAGGAGGCCGCCGAGAGCTGGATGGCCGCCGAGCACGAGTCCAGCGACCGGGCCGCCGAGGAGATCTCCCAGCTTCTCTACCACGTGCAGGTGCTCATGCTCGCGAAGGGCATCGGGCTGGACGAGGTCTACAAGCATCTCTAGGGCGCCCGGCGCCCGCCTCGCCCGACCCACGCCCGCACCCGCGAGACACGAAGAGACGACACCGACATGATCCGACTGGCAGTACCCAACAAGGGCGCCCTCAGCGAAGCCGCCCAGGCCATGCTCAAGGAGGCCGGCTACCGGCCCCGCCGGGACAGCAAGGAGCTGTTCGTCCTCGACGAGGACAACGGCTGCGAGCTGTTCTTCCTGCGCCCGCGCGACATCGCCGTCTACGTCGGCGAGGGCACTCTCGACGCCGGCATCACCGGCCGCGACATGCTCGTCGACTCCGGCGCGCCGGTCGAGGAGATCATGCCGCTCGGTTTCGGCGACTCCACGTTCCGCCTGGCCGCCAGGCCCGGCACGCTCTCGTCGGTCAAGGACCTCGACGGCATGCGCGTGGCCACCTCCTACACCGGGCTGCTCGGCAAGTACCTGTCCGACGCGGGCGTCGACGCGCGCGTCATCAAGCTCGACGGCGCGGTCGAGACCGCCATCCGGCTCGGCGTGGCCGACGCGATCGCCGACGTCGTCGAGACCGGCACGACGCTGCGCAACGTCGGCCTGGAGGTGTTCGGCGAGCCGATCATGCGCTCGGAGGGCGTGCTGATCAAGCGGCAGAGCGCCCCCGAGTCGCCCGGCGTCCAGCAGCTCGTGCGCCGCTTCCAGGGCGTCGTGCACGCGCGCGACTTCGTCATGATGGACTACGACATCCGCGCCGAGCGCATCGAGGAGGCCATCGCGCTGACGCCCGGCATGGAGGGCCCGACGGTGTCGCCGCTGCACCGCGAGGGCTGGGTCGCGGTCCGCGCCATGGTCCGGCGCAAGGGCCACCAGCAGGTGATGGACCAGCTCTGGGACATCGGCGCCCGCGCGATCCTGGTCACCGACATCTACGCCTGCCGCCTCTGACCGGTCCTTCTCCTGTCCCCGGCGGCTTTCGGGTCACCGCCGGGGCCTCCGTCGTGTGCCGCACGCCGCCGGGCGGCCCGCGCCGCGCATGTCGTGGGGCTCGCGCGCGGTCGCTTCCGGCCGGACACCCCGCTCGGCCGACCGGTGGAGCGGGCGCGTCGGTTAGCCTTCCGGCATGAGCGCGCGACCGGCCAGGGGTAGCCTTCCGGCATGAGCGCGCGACCGGCCAAGGGCGGCGGGCGGTGGGTGTCCGTGCCCCCCGAGCGGGTCCACCCGTGGATCGACGGGTTCGCCGACCGGCACGGGCCGTTCGAGGCGACGGGTGACGACCGGGCGGTGCGGCTGGTGGCCGCCGACGGGGCGCTCGCCGAGCTGCACGCGCCCTTCCCGCCCATGCGCCCGGGGCCGCCGCACGTCACCCGGCTCGTCGCGCACGCCCGCGCGGAGCGGCGGATCGGTGTCGTGCTGGTACGGCTCGGCGGGTACGCGGCCGGGGTGTTCCAGGGCTCGGAGCTGGTGGCGTCCAAGGTGGGCTCCCGGCTGGTCCAGGGCCGCACGGCGGCGGGCGGCTGGTCCCAGCAGCGCTTCGCCCGGCGGCGCCGCAACCAGGCGGACCAGGCGCTGGACAGGGCCGCCGACACGGCGCTGCGCGTGCTGACGCCGTACCTGCCGGAGTTGGAGGCCGTGGTGCTCGGGGGAGACCGGCGGGCCGTGGACGCCCTGCGCGCCGACCGACGGCTCGCGCCGCTCCTGGCGCTGGAGGCGGAGCCGTTCCTGACGGTCCCGGACCCCAGGCTGGCGGTGCTGCGGGAGACGCCGGCCCAGTTCCGCGCGGTCCGCGTCCACGTGGTGGACCCGCCATCGCCCACGGGTACGGGACCCGCTTCGGGCAACCCGGCTTCCCGGCTGGACCGCGGGGGACCTGCGCCCGAAGGTTCGTGACTCCGGCCCGCTGACGCGGCTTCCCGGCTCGATCGCACGGGGCCCGTGCGGCCGTCCGCCGTCTTCGGAGGCGCGGGACCGACTTCCTCGCTTCGAGTCCGTTCGGTGGGTGAGTTGCCGGGGCATTCTGCGGGGGCACAATGAAACGCGAAGTAGAATATTGTTCCGGTAAGCGGTTGCCAGAGAAACCGCAGGTTGAGTCGATTCAAAAGAATGTTCAAGGCCGCTATGATGAGCGACGTTCACCCCCGGCGCGGCCTCGTGAGGATCCATGGCGACAAGGAGCATCAAGGAGGTCGCGCGTCTGGCGCGCGTCTCGGTCGGCACCGTGAGCAACGTGCTCAACCGGCCGGAGATCGTCGCGCCGGCGACCCGGGCACGGGTGTTCGACGCCATCCGCGAGCTGGGCTTCGTGCGCAACGAGGTGGCCCGCCACCTGCGCGTCGGCCGCAGCCGCACGGTCGGCCTGGTCGTGCTGGACGTGGCCAACCCGTTCTTCGCCGACGTCGCCCAGGGCGCCGAGGCGCTGGCCGACGAGCACGACACGATGGTCGTGCTGTGCAACAGCGGGGCCGATCCGAGCCGTGAGCGGCGCCATCTCGACCAGCTCGAACAGCAGCGCGTCATGGGCATACTGATCACCCCGGTCGACGCGCAGCATCCCCGGCTGGCCGAGCTGGCCGCCCGGGGGACGCCCGTGGTGCTGGTCGACAGCTCCGCCACCGGCCTCCAGTGCTCGGTGGCCGTGGACGACCGGCTCGGCGGCCAGATCGCCGCCGCCCACCTGATCGAGCGGGGACATCGCCGCATCACGTTCGTCGGCGGGCCGCCGTCGATCAAACAGGTGGCCGACCGGCACGCGGGTGTGGCCGGGGCCGTAGCCGCGGCCGGGGGCGTGGAGCTGATCGACTCCTCGATGCCCATGCTCAGCGCCGCGGCCGGGCGCGCCGCCGGTGAGCGCGTCGCGGCCATGCACGCGGGCGAGCGGCCGACGGCCGCCTTCTGCGCCAACGACCTGCTCGCGCTCGGGTTCCTGCAGGCCATGGCCGCGTGCGGGCTGCGCGTGCCCGACGACATGGCGATCGTCGGCTACGACGACATCGACTTCGCCGCCGCCGCGGCGGTCCCCCTCTCGTCGGTGCGGCAGCCGCGCGAGCTGCTCGGCCGCACGGCCATCGAGCTCCTGCTGGAGGAGGTCGCCCACCCGGAGCGGCACCGGCACCGGCAGGTGATCTTCCAGCCGGACCTGGTCGTCCGGGAGTCCAGCGCACCGCGAAGGCGCAGCTAGAAGGAGCACCACCGTGACCGAGATCTACCGCAACCGGCTCGCGGGACCCGACGACCTGGCGGGGTTCCGGATGGAGGGGGCCGGGGCGGTCTCCTTCCCCATGGGCAGGATGCGGCTGGAGAGCCTGCGCCCGCCGGCCGACGGGCAGGCCGCCAACCTGGTGCTGTGGTGTCCCGAGGACTTCCCCGCGGACGTGCGGATCGAGTGGGACTTCTGGCCGGTCAGGGAGCCGGGCCTGGCCATCCTGTTCTTCCACGCGCGGGGCAGGGGCGGCGAGGACCTGTTCGACCCGGCGCTGGCCAGGCGTGACGGGCCGTACGAGCAGTATCACAGCGGCGACATCGACGCCTACCACGTGTCCTACTTTCGACGGATGTGGCCCTCGGAGCGAAAGTTGCACACCTGCAACCTGCGCAAGAGCCACGGGTTCCATCTGGTCGCGCAGGGGCCCGACCCGCTGCCCGCGGTGCTCGACGCCGAGGGGCCCTACGCCATGCGTCTCGACATCCGCGCAGGTGAGGTCACGTTCTCGGTCAACGATTTGGTCTCGTTCAGCTGGATGGACGAGGGCCTCACAGGCGGTCCGGCCCTGGCCGGAGGCAAGGTCGGCTTCCGGCAGATGGCCCCATTGATTGGCGAATACGGAAATCTCCGGGTTTCGCGTCATTGACTCTGAGTCGATTCAACACTACGTTCGCCACCACCGAGACGTTCATCCGTCCGTAACGGGGCGGGAACCACGGTGCAACACCCCCATCGCCGTGTCCGTGCACACGCCACGAGAAAGTGCTGCCGGATGAGCCATACCACCACGTCAACCAGGGTCTACGCGGTCTGCTCGGAGCTCGTCTGGGCGGTCCGCCTGAACCTGCTGTGGATCGCCTTCACTCTCGCGGGTGGAGTCGTCCTGGGTCTGGGCCCCGCCACCGTCGCCGCCTACACGCTGGCTCGGAGGCACGCCCGTGGTGAATCGTTTCAGGCGATTCCGGAGTTCTGGTCCGTCTACCGGCGGGAGTTCGTCCGCGGCTCGCTGCTGGTGCTGCCGGTGGCGGTGCTGGCCGTCCTCATGGTCGGCAACTACCTGTACCTCTCCGCGCTCGGGCCCAGCATGGGAACGCTGCGGATCGCGACCTTCGTGGCGCTCATCGCACTGGCCGGTGTGGGGGCGTACGTGGGGCCGCTCTACGCGCACTTCGACCTGCCGCTCCGGGCGTACTGGCCCAAGGCGGTACAGCTAGCGCTCCTGCGCCCGGCCTCGTCCGTGCTGTTGCTGCTAGCCCTCTCAGCCATCGCCTACGCGACCTCGGCGGCGCCCATCCTCGCCCCGGTGATCAGCTTCGGCGCGTGGATCTACCTCAACACGTGGCTCTGCCTGCGCTTCTTCGAGGAGAACGAGGCGCGCCTGCATTCGAAAGGGAACACATGAGCGCACCCCGTCGCCGCCGGCTCATCGCCGGTGCGCTAACGCTCACGGCTGCACTCACCGCCTCGGCCTGCTCCGGTGGCGGTGACGCGCCCGCGGCGGATACCAACACGATCACGTTCGTGTCGAGGCTGTTCGGGACGGCGCCCGATCCCAAGGGCGAGATGCAGCAGGCGATCGAGAAGTTCCTCGGCAAGAAGATCCAGGTCACCTGGGTGCCCAACGCCGAGTACTCCGACAAGCTCAACGTCATGCTCGCCTCGGACAAGATCCCGCAGGTCGTGGACGTGGACCCGCACATGCCGGCGTTCGTCAAGTCCGCCCAGGCCGGAGCGTTCTGGGACCTGACCGACAAGCTGGACAAGTACCCGAACCTCAAGCCCGCCGACGAGCGCACGGGCCTGAACTCCTCCATCAACGGCAAGATCTACGGCTTCTACCGGATGCGCCCCCTGCTGCGCTCGGCCATCGTCATCCGTAAGGACTGGCTGAAGAAGCTCGGCCTGGAGGAGCCCAAGACGGTCGACGACCTGTACGAGATCGCCAAGGCGTTCACCGAGAAGGACCCGGACGGCAACGGCAAGAACGACACCTACGGCCTCGTCATCCCGAAGTGGCCCGGCAACTACGCCACCGCCAGCCCGTACGACGTGATCGAGACCTGGTTCGGCGCCCCGAACGGCTGGGGGCAGCGCGACGGCAAGGTCGTGCCGGGCTTCGACACCCCCGAGTTCCTCGAGGCCAACCGGTGGCTGAAGAAGATGGTCGACGGCGGCATGGTCAACCCCGACTTCGCCACCCTGGACGCCGCCAAGTGGAACGAGCCGTTCCACCAGAACAAGGGCGGCATGATCATCGACGTCAACATCCGCTCCCGGCAGGTCCTCGACCTGTTCAAGGAGGACGACCCGGAGAACTACGGTGACAAGGTCACCATGGTCGGCAACCTCGCCCGCTCCGACGGCAAGAAGTTCTCCTACCCGTTCACCGGCTACAACGACGTCCTGGCCATCTCCAAGCAGAGCGTGCGGACCGACGCCGAGCTCGACAACGTCCTGAAGACGCTGGACAAGCTGGCCACCAAGGAGGGCCAGGTCCTGCTCCAGAACGGCATCGAGGGCCGCAACTTCAAGGTCGAGAACGGCGACACCGCCGCGCTCATCAACGAGGACGACCCCGCGGTCAAGACCATCCAGGACAACGTGGACGACGCCTTCACCCAGCTCAGCACCAAGGGCACGATCGACATCGGCGGCATCGCCTACCAGCGCGTGCCGTCCGGCGAGCCCTACAAGAACATGCTGAAGCTCCAGAAGGAGCTGGTGGCCGAGGACCTCAAGACGGCCGTGCACAACGTGGGCCTGCCCGTGGTCTCGCCCACCGCCGTCGCCAAGGGCGCGCTGCTCGACACGATCATTCCGGACGCCCGGATCAAGTACCTGTCGGGCACCTTCTCCGAGGACCAGCTCAAGGCCGAGATCAAGCGCTGGTACGACAGCGGCGGCACGCAGGTGACCGCCGAGGTCAACGACCTGGTCTCCAAGCTCGGTCAGTAGACGCCCTGAGGGGCCCGGGCCGCGTCCCGGGCCCCTCACACGAAAGGAGGCCGCTGTGGCCACCGACCTGGCGCCGCCTCGCGTGAAGGCGGTCCCCACGGCGAAGAAGCGGCGCGCGGACAAGGTGCCGCTCGGTACGGCGCTCATGCGCTACCGCTGGCTCTACCTGATGCTCCTTCCGGGCCTGGCCTACTTCGTGATCTTCAAGTACCTGCCGATGTACGGCGTGACGATCGCGTTCCAGGACTTCCTGCCCTTCCTCGGCTACTCCGGCAGCCCCTGGGTCGGCTTCAAGCACTTCCAGGAGCTGTTCGCCGGGCCCGACTTCGGGCGGCTGCTGTTCAACACGATGTTCCTGGCGCTGCTGCACATCGTGTTCGTCTTCCCCGCGCCGATCATCGTCGCGCTGCTGCTGAACGAGCTGCGGATCAACGTGCTCAAGCGCACGGTCCAGTCGCTGGTCTACATCCCGCACTTCCTGTCCTGGACGATCGTCGCCTCGCTGACGTACCTGCTGTTCGCGGCCGACTTCGGGGTGATGTCCGGCTGGATCCGCGACATCATGGGCGACACGGCGAAGATCGACTACATGGCGATGGAGGACTGGTTCCGGCCGCTGATCATCCTGCAGCAGCTCTGGAAGCAGACCGGCTGGGGCACGATCATCTACCTGGCCGCGCTGGCCGGCGTGGACCCCAACCTGTACGAGGCCTCACGCATGGACGGCGCCGGCCGCTTCCGGCAACTGTGGCACGTCACGCTGCCCGCGATCCGCCCCACGGTCGTCGTCATGGCGATCCTCGCCTCCGGCAACCTGCTCGACTCGGGTTTCGAGCAGATCTGGCTCATGACCACCTCGCTGAACCGCTCGGTGGCGGACGTGTTCGACACCTACGTCTACTACGCCGGCATCACCCAGGGCGCCATCAGCTACTCCACGGCGGTCGGCCTGTTCAAGGGCGTGGCCGGTGTCCTGTTGATCTTCGGCTCCAACTGGCTCGCCAAGCGCCTCGGCCAGCGTGGACTGTTCTAAGGAGCCCCGAGCATGAAGACCAAGACCGAAACGCCGGTCGGCAACGGCAGCTCCCTCGGCAGCCGCGTGTTCGACACGCTGAACATCGTCGTGCTCAGCGCCCTCGCGCTGGTCACCATCCTGCCGCTGCTGTACGTCCTGGCCGGATCGTTCGCCGGCGAGGCGGAGATCTCCTCGCGGCCCTTCTTCCTGTGGCCGAAGAAGATCGTCACCGAGTCGTACCAGTACATCTTCGCCACCGACACCTTCGTCCGCGCGCTGGTCACGACGATCGTGGTGACGGCGGTCGGCACGGTGGTGCAGCTGCTGCTGACGTTCACCATGGCCTACCCGCTGGCCAAGCGGTACCTGCCGGGCCGGACGCTGGTGCTGAACCTGGTCATCTTCACCATGGTGTTCTCCGGCGGCATGATCCCCACCTACCTGGTGGTGCGCGACCTCGGGCTGCTGGACAGCTACTGGGCGCTGATCCTGCCACTGGCGATCAACCCGTTCTACCTGATCATCGTGAAGAGCTTCTTCCAGGAGCTGCCGCAGGCCCTGGAGGAGGCGGCGCGGATCGACGGCTGCAACGAGATGGGCGTCTTCTTCAAGATCGTGCTGCCGCTGTCGAAGCCGATCATCGCGACGTTCTCGCTGTTCTACGCGGTGGCCATCTGGAACGACTACATGTCGCCGCTGCTGTACCTCAGCGACCCGTCCAAGTGGACCTTGCAGATCCTGGTACGCCAGCTCACCAACAACGACGCGGCCAACGCCCTGGCGCAGATGGACCGGGCCTGGGTGCCGCCCGAGCAGGGGCTGAAGTTCGCCGTCGTGGTGATCGCGACGCTGCCGATCCTGTTCGTCTACCCGTTCCTGCAGAAGCACTTCGCCAAGGGAGTGCTCATCGGAGGCGTCAAGGAATGACCCGTACGGTGCTGCTGGCCGGGGACTCGACGGTGGCGTCGTGCCCGGCGTCCGAGGCGCCGATGTCCGGGTGGGGCGCGCAGCTCGGGGGGCACGTCGGCGGGCCGGTGCGCAACTTCGCCAAGGGCGGGGCCACCACGGCCGGCCACCGGGCCGAGGGCCTGTGGGCCGCGCTCCTGCTGGAGGCGGCTCCCGGCGACCTCGTGGTGATCCAGTTCGGGCACAACGACCAGAAGGAGCCCGAGCTGCCGTACCGCGACAACCTGCGCGCCTTCGTCGAGGAGGCGCGCGGCGCGGGCGCCCTGCCGGTGCTGTGCACGCCCGTGCAGCGCCGCCGGTTCGTGGGGGACCGGCTGGCGCCGACGCACGGCGACTACCCGGACCGGGTCCGCGCGCTCGCCGCCGAGCAGGGGGTGCCGCTGATCGACCTGACGGCCGCCACCACCGAGCTGTACGAGCGCCTCGGCCCGGAGGGGTCGAAGGCGCTGTTCACCCACTTCCCGCCCGGCGGGCATCCCCTTCACCCGGACGGGGTGGCCGACGACACCCACTTCTGCTTCCGCGGCGCCGACGAGGTGGCCGCCATCGTCGCCGAGCGACTGAAGGAGATCGCATGACCGTGCTGCGCTGGCTGGACCGACCCGCGGAGCAGGGGGTGACCTGGGGAGTCCCCTGGTCGCGCGGCACGGTGGAGCCGGGCGCGGCGTTCGCCCTGGCCGATCCGCAGGGCCGCGAGGTCCCGGTGCAGAGCTGGGTGACCGCGACCTGGCCGGACGGCTCGGTGAAGTGGTCGGCGCACGCCGTCGCCCCGGAGGCGGAGCCCGCCGCGACGTACCGGCTGGAGCCCGGCCGCGGTCCGGCCGCCCCCTCCTCGCCCGTCACCGTGACGCGCGGGGACGGCGTGCTGCGCGTGAGCACGGGCGTCGTGACCTGGACGATCGAGGAGTCGGGCGCCACGCTCGCCCGCTCGGTGGAGCGCGGCTCCCAGGAGATCGTCCGCGACGTCCGCCTGGTCAGCCTGCACCAGGACGGGCCCACGCCCGACGACGCCGGCACGCTCACGAGAGCCGAGGCGACCGGTCACGTCACCCGCGTCACCGTCGAGCAGGACGGCCCGGTCCGCGCGGTCGTCCGGCTGGAGGGCCACCACGTCCGCACGGTGGGAAGCACGGCGGGAGGCACGCTGGGAAGCACGGCGGGAGGCCCGCTGGGAAGCACGGCGGGAGGCACGCTGGGAGGAGACGGCGGCGCGCGGCTGCCGTTCAGCGTGCGGCTGTACTTCTACGCCGGGGCCGAGGACGTCCGCGTGGTCCACACGTTCGTCTGGGACGGCGACTCCGAGCGGGACTTCCTGGCCGGGCTCGGCCTGCGCGCCGATGTCGTCATGCGCGACGAGCTCCACGACCGGCACGTACGGCTGGCCGGGCCGGACGGGTTCCTCACCGAGGCCGTGCGCGGGCTGACCGGGCTGCGCCGCGACCCGGGCGAGGTCGTGCGGCGGGCGCAGGTCGAGGGCCGGCCGTGCGGCCCGATCGGCAATCCTGAGGTGGCCGGCCGCCTGCACCTCATCCCGGCCTGGAACGACTACACCCTCGACCAGACCTCCGCCGACGGCTTCACGCTGCGCAAGCGCACCGGCGAGGGGCACGCCTGGGTGACGATTCCCTCGGGCACCCGCTCGGCCGGCTACGGCTACGTGGGCGGGGTGAGCGGCGGGCTCGGGTTCGGGCTGCGCGACTTCTGGCGGCTGCACCCGACGCGGCTGGACGTGCGCGGCGCGGCCACGGACCTCGCCACGGCGACGGTGTGGCTGTGGTCGCCGTCCGCCCCGGCCATGGACCTGCGGTTCTGGCACGACGGCATGGGCCAGGACACGTACGCCGAGCAGCTCGAAGGGCTGGAGATCACCTACGAGGACCACGAGCCGGGCTTCGGCGACGCCCACGGCGTCGCCCGCACCCATGAGCTGACCCTGCGCGTCCACGAGGCCACGCCCCCGGCGGAGGCGCTGGCCGCGCACGCCGTGGCCATGAACGACCCCGCGCTGCTGACGGCCCCGCCCGCGCGGATCCGCGCGGCGGGCGTGTTCGGCGACTGGGCGCTGCCGGACCGCTCGACCCCGGCCCGTACCGCGATCGAGGACCGGCTGGACTTCCTGTTCGACCTGTACACGCGGGAGCGGGAGCAGCGCCGCTGGTACGGCTTCTGGGACTACGGCGACGTCATGCACACCTACGACGCCGACCGGCACACCTGGCGCTACGACGTGGGCGGCTACGCCTGGGACAACTCGGAGCTGTCGCCCGACCTGTGGCTGTGGTACCAGTTCCTGCGCACCGGGCGGGCCGACGTCTTCCGCTTCGCCGAGGCGATGACCCGCCACACCGGCGAGGTCGACGTCTACCACCTGGGCCGCTGGAAGGGGCTGGGCAGCCGGCACAACGTGCAGCACTGGGGGTGCAGCTGCAAGCAGCTGCGCATCTCCAACGCCGCCTACCGGCGCTTCTTCTACTACCTGACCGCCGACGAGCGCGCCGGCGACCTGCTCGACGAGCTGTCCGAGCCGGAGGCGACGTTCGTGGCGATCGACCCGCAGCGCAAGGTGCGCGAGGACGTCTACACGCCGGACCCGTCGGCGTTGTCGGTCGGGCTCGGGACCGACTGGGGCGCGCTCGCGGCGGCCTGGCTGACCCGCTGGGAGCGGCACGGCGACGAGCGGGCGCGTGACCGGCTGCTCGGCACGATGGCCGGCATCGGGGCGCTGCCGCAGGGGTTCCTGACCGGCGAGGCCCGGCTCGACCTGGCCACAGGGCGCTTCGACGCCTCCCGCGACGCGATCATGGTCTCGCACCTGTCGTCGGTGTTCGGCCTGCCGGAGATGTGCTCCGAGCTGATCGCGCTCGACCTGGACGTGCCGGGCTTCGAGCGGGCCTGGCTGGACTACTGCCGGCTCTACCTGGCGCCCGCCGCGGAGCAGGCCGCCGAGGTGGGGGAGCCGCTGCGCGGCATCTCGCTGGTGCAGGCGCACAGCCGGCTCACCGCGTACGCGGCGGCCCGCACGGGCGACGCGGCGCAGGCGGCGCGGGCCTGGCGCAAGTTCTCCCTGGACGAGGACGACCAGCTCAACCGCAACGAGCTGCAGCGCGAGCCGCACTGGCGGCTGACCCGCGTGGAGGGGCCGGGCGTGCTCGCCGCCGTCGAGGAGGCGCCGTTCGTCTCGACCAACGACGCCGCCCAGTACGGCCTGGCGGCCATCCAGAATCTCGCGCTCATCGGCGAGCACCTCCCGGAGCAGGCTCCCCGCGAGAAGGAGAACCCGGAGGAGGCGTCCCGGCGGTAGGGGAGGGAGCGGCGGGACAGAGGTGACGAGCAGGGCGATAACGGGAGGTGGGACTCCAGTTCAGGGGCCTACACTGATCGGTATGCACACTCCCGATTGACGGCACGGCGCACGCGGCCGCCGCACACCCCATCCCTCGTTTCCTAGCTCGGGAGTGTTCCGTCAACCATGATCATTGCCAATGACATCGAGCTGCGCGCCGGCGCGCGCCTGCTCATCGAAAGCGCCTCCTTCCGGGTCAACCCGGGCGACAAGATCGGCCTGGTGGGCCGCAACGGCGCGGGTAAGACCACGCTGACCAAGGTCCTGGCCGGCGAGGCGCTGCCCGCCTCCGGGACGGTCACCACGAGCGGCAGCGTCGGCTACCTGCCGCAGGACCCCCGCACCGGCGACCTGCAGGTGCTCGCCCGCGACCGCATCCTGTCCGCCCGCGGGCTCGACGAGGTGCTGCGCAAGCTGCGCGAGGCCGAGCTCGGCATGTCCTCCGCCGACGACAAGACCCGCGAGAAGGCGGTGCGCCGCTACGGCCGGCTGGAGGACCAGATGCACGTCCTCGGCGGCTACGCGGCCGAGGCGGAGGCCGCCTCGATCGCCTCCAGTCTCGGTCTGCCGGACCGCGTCCTTGGGCAACCGCTGGAAACGCTTTCCGGCGGACAGCGCAGGCGCGTGGAATTGGCGCGCATTCTTTTCAGCGGTGCGGAAACTCTCCTTCTTGACGAGCCGACAAACCACCTAGATGCGGACTCAATCGGGTGGCTTCGTGATTTTTTGCGTTCCCATCAGGGCGGCTTGGCGATCATCAGCCATGACGTCGGTCTTCTTGAAGCCACGGTCAACAAGGTCCTGCACCTCGACGCGAACCGCTGTGTCATCGACCACTACAACGTCGGCTGGAAGGCCTACCTGGCCCAGCGCGAGACCGACGAGAAGCGGCGCAAGCGCGAGCGGGCCAACGCCGAGAAGCAGGCCGGAGCCCTGCTCGCCCAGGCCGACAAGATGCGCGCCAAGGCCACCAAGGCCAAGGCCGCGCAGGACATGATGCGGCGCGCCCACCGGCTGCTGGCCGGCACCGAGGAGGAGCGCCAGAGCGACAAGGTGGCCCGCCTGCGCTTCCCGCAGCCGCAGCCGTGCGGGCGCACCCCGCTCACCGCCGAGGGCCTGTCCAAGTCGTACGGCTCGCTGGAGGTCTTCACCGACGTCAGCGTGGCCATCGACCGAGGTCACCGGGTCGTCATCCTCGGGCTCAACGGCGCGGGCAAGACCACGCTGCTGCGGATACTGGGCGGCATCGAGAAGCCCGACACGGGCGAGGTCCGCCCCGGCCACGGCCTCAAGATCGGTTACTACGCCCAGGAGCACGAGACGCTCGACGGCGAGCGCACGATCCTGGAGAACATGCGCTCGGCCGGCGGCGAGTTCACCGACACCGAGCTGCGCAAGGTGCTCGGCTCCTTCCTGTTCAGCGGCGACGACTCCGACAAGCCGGCGGGCGTGCTGTCCGGCGGCGAGAAGACCCGCCTGGCGCTGGCCATGCTGGTCCTCTCCAGCGCCAATGTCCTCCTCCTCGACGAGCCAACGAACAACCTCGATCCGGTCAGCCGCGAGCAGGTTCTCAACGCTCTGAGGTCGTATTCAGGAGCAATCGTCCTCGTGACCCACGACGAGGGTGCCGTTGACGCCCTGTCACCGGATAGGGTGATCTTGCTACCGGACGGAACTGAAGACGCATGGAGCGCCGAATTTTCCGATCTTGTGGCACTTGCCTGATCTTAATTTGGGCGGGTACGGATCTTTTCCCATGGAGTAGGTAGCCGATCCCGCTGAAATGACTGATCATGGCGGAGTAACGCTGCGGAAGTCCGGCACTACAGGAGGTACTCGTGGCCGAGACACTGAAGAAGGGCACCCGGGTCACCGGGGCCGACCGTGAAAAGCTGGCCGGCGATCTCAAGAAGCGCTACGCCGCGGGTGAGAGCATCCGTGCGCTCGCCGCTTCGACCGGTCGGTCCTACGGGTTCATCCACCGCATCCTGAGCGAGTCCGGTGTGACTCTGCGCGGGCGCGGCGGGGCGACCCGAGGCAAGTCCAAGCGCTGACGGCCGCCTCGGAACGTGCGACCGCAGCCGCTCGTCCCTAGTCAGCCAGCCGCCGCGCCCGGGCCCAGAATCTCATTCTGTAAGCTCGGGCGCGACGGTTCAGTGGCGAAGAGGGAGCGGGCGATGGCGGAAGCGAAGGCGCCACAGCAGCGCGGGGGGAACGCGGACAACGTGTTCGCCGAGGATCCGGCGGAGACGGGACTGCGCTTCGAGGTGGACGGTGAGATCGCGACGATCACGCTGGACCGGCCGGACAAGCGGAACGCTCAGACGTTCGCGACCTGGTCAGCGTTGGCCCGAATCGGTGATGACCTACCGGACCGGGTGCGCGTCGTCGTTGTGAGAGGTGAGGGACCGTCCTTCTCGGCAGGCATCGACCTGCGGATGTTCACACCAGAGGGGGTGCCCGGACAGGGCTCGTTCAGTTCGACGGCGCGGCTCGGGGCCGCGGCGTTCGAGCAGCGGTTGCGGCAGGCACAGCGGGGGTTCCTGTGGCTGCGCCGCCCCGAGATCGTTTCCATCGCGGCCGTGCAGGGTCACGCGATCGGCGCGGGTTTCCAGCTCGCGCTCGCCTGCGACCTGCGGATCGTGGCCGACGACGTCAAGTTCTGCATGAAGGAGCCCGCCCTGGGGCTGGTCCCCGATCTGACCGGGACCAAGCCGCTGGTCGAGCTGGTGGGCCTGGCCAAGGCGATCGACATCTGCCTGACCGCCCGGACCGTGGAGGCCGACGAGGCCCAGCGGATCGGGCTCGCCGAGCAGGTCGTCGCCCGCGACGGCCTGGACCGGGCCGTACACGACAAGATCGCCGGGCTGCTCTCGACCAACCGGGACGCGGCGGCGGCGACCAAGCGACTCCTCCAGGGCGCGCGCTCGCGCACCCTGGAGGAGCAGTGCGCGGCCGAGGGCGCCGAGCAGGCCGAACGCCTTCGCGCGCTGTTCTCCTCTCAACCTTGACCCCAGGACAGGTTTCGCGCTGAGCGGAGCCGGGAATCACCGGGCGTCCCGGCGGCGCTCATACCGGGGAGGAGGGCCCCGGATGGCGATGATGGGAGGGGGCTTCGGCCCCCAGTTGATGGCGTCGCTGCGCCGCGACGAGTCGGTCACCAAGCAGCGGCTCACGCCCGGCACCGTGCGGCGCATCGCGGGCTACGCCCGGCCGTACACCCGGCAGATCACCGCGTTCCTGCTGCTGGTGATGGCGGGGGCGGTCGTCGTGGTGGCCAACCCGCTGCTGATGAAGGCGATCATCGACGACGGCATCCTGCCCCGCCGCACCGACGTCGTGGTGGGGCTGGCGCTGGCGATCGGGGCGCTCGCGCTCCTCGACGCCGGGCTCACGCTGGCGCAGCGGTGGTTCTCGGCCCGGCTCGGCGAGGGGCTGATCTACGACCTGCGCACCGAGGTGTTCGACCACGTGCAGCGCATGCCGGTCGCGTTCTTCATGCGGGCGCAGACCGGTGCGCTCGTCTCGCGGCTCAACACCGACGTCATCGGCGCCCAGCGCGCCCTGACCAGCACCCTGTCGTCCGTCGTGTCCAACGTGATCAGCCTGGTGCTCGTGCTGGGCGCCATGCTCGTGCTGTCGTGGCAGGTGACGCTGGTCGCCCTGGTGCTGCTGCCGATCTTCGTGATCCCGGCCAAGTGGGTGGGCCGGCGCATGTCGGCGCTGACGCGCGAGCAGATGCGGCTCGACGCCGAGATGAGCTCCGTCACCACCGAGCGCTTCAACGTGGCCGGCGCGATGCTCGCCAAGCTCTACGGCCGGCCCGAGGACGACGCCGCGATGTTCGGCGGGCGCGCGGCCCGGGTGCGCGACGTCGGCGTCACGGTCGGCATGTACGGCACCGTGTTCCGGGTGGCGCTCGGCCTGGTCGCGGCCCTGGCGACCGCCCTGGTGTACGGCGTCGGCGGCGTGCTGGCCATCGGCGACGTGTTCGAGCTGGGCACGCTGGTCGCCCTGGCCGCCCTGCTCATGCGCCTGTACGGCCCGCTGACGTCGCTGTCGAACGTGCACGTGGACGTGATGACGGCGCTGGTCAGCTTCGACCGGGTCTTCGAGATCCTCGACCTGAAGCCCATGGTGGCCGAGCGGCCCGACGCCCGGCCGGTGCCCGACGGGCCGGTGACGATCGAGTTCGACGACGTCCACTTCCGTTACCCGGCGGCCGAGGAGGTGTCGCTGGCCTCGCTGGAGTCGGTCGCCCGGCAGGACACCGCCCCCTCGCACCCCGTGCTCAAGGGCGTGTCGTTCACCGGCAGGCCGGGCCGGCTCGTGGCGCTGGTCGGCCCGTCCGGAGCGGGCAAGACCACGATCACCTCCCTGGTGTCCCGGCTCTACGACGTGAGCGAGGGCGCGGTCCGGCTCAACGGGCTCGACGTGCGCGAGGCCACGCTCGCCTCGCTGCGCGACACCGTCGGCGTGGTGGCCCAGGACCCCCACCTGTTCCACGACACGATCGGCGCCAACCTGCGGTACGCCCGGCCCGGCGCGAGCGACGAGGAGCTGTGGGAGGCGCTGCGCGCCGCGCAGATCGGCGAGCTGGTGGAGGGCCTGCCCGACGGGCTCGACACGGTCGTCGGCGACCGCGGCCACCGGCTGTCGGGCGGCGAGAAGCAGCGGCTGGCGCTGGCGCGGCTGCTGCTGAAGGCGCCGCGCGTCGTCGTCCTCGACGAGGCCACGGCGCACCTCGACTCGGAGTCGGAGGCGGCCGTGCAGCAGGCGCTGAAGACCGCCCTGGCGGGCCGCACCTCGCTGGTCATCGCCCACCGGCTGTCCACGATCCGCGAGGCCGACGAGATCCTCGTGGTCCAGGACGGGCGGATCGCCGAGCGGGGCACCCACGACGAGCTGCTGGCGCGCCGCGGCCTCTACGCGGAGCTGCACCGCACGCAGTTCAACTCGTCAGGTAGCCCAGCGTCGTGAGCTCCTGCCGGGCGACCTTCTCCACCAGCGCGAGGTCGTCGGGCCGCAGCCGGGAGCGGCGGGAGCCCGGCTCCGAGGGGCCGCCGTACAGGGCGACCTTGGAGACGCGCGTGCCGAGGAAGTCCGCGACCGAGGCCGCCGCCTGGGCGGGCCTGAGCGCCAGGTCCTCGTAGCGCAGCGTCAGGAGCTGGTCCTCGGGCAGGTCGCGGCGGAGCGTGGCGCTGAGGCGCACGGCGCTGCGCCAGCGCAGGGCGCTCTTGCCGGCGACCGGCATGCCCTTCCACTTGTCGAGGTGCTCGTCACGGTTGACGCCGAGGAACGCGTTGGGGAACTCGGTTCCCTCCGACAGCATCGCCGGCTTGAACCAGGCCAGGCACGCCGGGTCGGCCAGCATGTCGGCCACCACGTCACGGCCGTCGCGGACGATCTGCACGAACCGGGCGTCGGGAAAGGCCCGCAGCAGTGTGGCCGCGCTGTAGATCAGGTCGGGGCTCGCGTCGCCGAAGCGGGTGACGTCCCCCGTCGAGACGCAGGGACCGGCGCCGGTGACGCCGCCCGCGTCGCGGCACGCCTCGCCGCACTGGCGGCACGAGCCCGGCAGCACCTGCCACGACTCGGCGAGCGCGTCGCGCAGCACCCGCACGGCGCCGGAGCTCTCGCCGAGGGACGGCTTGCGGGCGAAGGCGTACAGCACATGGGCCACGCCGGCCCGGCCCATGGTCACGTGGAAGCCCGGTGACCGTTTCAGGGCGCGGCCGAGCAGGTCCGTGCCGGAATGCGGCGCTCCGAGCAGGAAGACCGGCCGGCGGACCTTGATGCCGTTGACCACGAGGATGTGGGGCGGAAGTCGCATACGAGATGCAAGTGTGACACCGTTTTCCCCGTGAACGAGCCAGGGAACGAGCCAGGGAACGAGCCAGGGAACGGGCCGTCGCGGCCTGACGGACAGATCACCCCGATCCGGCCCGGGGACACCGTCGCCGTCGTGGCGCCGTCGGGGCCACCGGACGCCGCGCTGCTGAAGCGCGGAGTCGAGCGGCTGGAGGGGCTGGGGCTGAAGGTCGTGGCCGGCGGGCGGGTGCTCGACCGGCAGGAGCTGCCGTACCTGGCCGGCTCGGACGCGGACCGCGCCGCCGACCTGCAGGCCGCCTGGTGCGATCCGGCCGTGACGGCGGTGTTCTGCGCCAGGGGCGGGTACGGGGCGGCGCGGCTGCTCGGCCTGATCGACTGGGACGCGATGCGGGCGGCCGGCCCGAAGACGCTGGTCGGCTCCAGCGACATCACCGCGCTGCACCATGTGTTCGCGGCCGAGCTGGGCGTGCCGACCCTGCACGGCCCGATGCCGGCCTGTGACACGATCGCCGGCGGTGACGCCCCCGAGCCGGTGTCGTGGGAGCACCTGCGGGCGGCCCTGACCGGGCAGGCGCCCCCGGTCACCGGCGACCGGGCACTGGCCCCGGGCCGGGCCGAGGGCGTGCTGGCCGGGGGCAACCTGTCGCTGCTGGCCTCGATGTGCGGCACCCGCCACCACCCGTCGTTCGACGGGAAGATCGTCCTGCTGGAGGACATCGGCGAGGAGCCGTACCGGATCGACCGGATGCTCACCCAGCTCCTTCAGGCGGGCGCCTTCGACGGCGTCCGGGGCCTCGTGCTCGGCTCGTGGGTGGACTGCGGCGACCCCGCTCCGGTGCTGCGTGACCGGCTGCTGCCGCTCGGGGTGCCGGTCCTGGCGGGCCTGCCGGTTGGGCACGGATCACCACAGCTGAGTGTGTGGCTTGGAGCCCCGGCCGTTATCGATACCGAATCGTGCTCGCTGGCTGGGCCGCTCCGCAGTGGGGAGCAGGCAAGGTAGGAGATACATATCGGGATGAAACGGACATGATGGGACACGGCACGTGACGTTCTTCAAACGTGGCCGGAAACCCCCGCGCAGGGCGATCGAGGACGTCGACCTCGACTCCCTGCTCGCACTCGTCGCCGAGACTCTCGGCTTCACCTGCGTCTTCGCCGCCGACGGCGGCTCGCTCACCCTCGGTCTCCCGGCTCCCCGCCGGCCGCGCGAAGGCGAGATCCTCGTCCGGCTGGCCGGGCTGCGCCGCGAGGCGGGACGCCGCCCGCGTGAGGACTGGCCGACCCTCGTCTCCGAGCATCTGGCACGAGCCGTCGGCGCCGCGGGGGACCGGGTGGACGTGTGCGACTTCGAGCAGGCGGCGCCGCTGCTGCGCACCCGCGTCGAAGCGGTGGACGAGGTGCCCGACCCGGCCCGCGTGGTCGGCCGGCACCTCAACGGCGACCTGGTGGAGCTGCTCACCGTCGGGGACCGCCCGGTGCTGCCCGAGGAGGCCGGCTGCTGGCCCCTGCCCACGGCCGAGGCCCTGGAGCTGGCCGTCGCCAACGTCCGGCGCGGCGAGAGGCTGACGGTGGAGGCCGTCGAGCTGTCCGGCACGGCCGTCGTCCGGCTGACCGGGCCCAGGCCGTCGGCGGCCACGCACCTGCGCTGGCTCGGCGACTACCTTCCGGTGCCCGCCCACGGCGCGCTCGCCGTGCTGCCCGACCCGTACACGCTGCTCGTCCATCCGGTGAACGGGATCGGCGTGGTGCGCGCCATCGAGCGGCTGCGCGTCCACGCCGCCCGCACCGGCGGGCTCAGCCCGCAGGTCTACTGGTGGCACGGGGGCCGGTTGACGCTCATCCGGGCCGACATCGAGCTGAGGGGCGGCCAGACGAGACTGGTCGTCGCCCCGCCGCCCGACTTCGCCCGCGTCCTGGCCCGCCTCGCCGCCTGAGCGGGGCGGGCGGCTCAGGTGTCGCGGCCCAGCTCGGGGGTGCGGTCGCTCTCGGACAGCGCGCGGGCCGCGTGGATCAGCGGCACGTGGCTGAACGCCTGCGGGAAGTTGCCCACCAGGCGGCCGTAGCGGGGGTCGTACTCCTCCGCCAGCAGCCCCACGTCGTTGCGCAGCGCCAGCAGCCGCTCGAACAGCTCCTTCGCCTCGTCCCTGCGCCCCTGCAACGCCATCACCTCGACCAGCCAGAAGCTGCACGCCAGGAACGCGCCCTCGCCGCCGGGCAGGCCGTCCACCGCGTTGTCCTCGGCCACGGGGTAGCGCAGCACGAAGCCGTCGGCCATCAGCTCCTTCTCGATGGCCGCCACGGTGCCCACCATGCGCGGGTCGTCCGCCGGCAGGAAGCCGACCATGGGCATCAGCAGCAGCGACGCGTCCAGCTCGCTGGAGCCGTAGGACTGCGTGAAGGTGTTGCGCCTGGCGTCGAAGGCGTTCTCGCACACCTCGGCGTGGATGCGGTCCCGGATGCTCCGCCACTTGTCCGCGGGGCCGAGCCGGCCGTAGCGCTCGACGTACTTGACCGCCCGATCCAGGGCGACCCAGCACATGACCTTGGAGTGGGTGAAGTGCCGGCGGGGGCCGCGCACCTCCCACAGGCCCTCGTCGGGCTCGTCCCAGTGCTCCTCGACGTAGTCCAGGAGCTGCCGCTGGATGGACCAGGCCCGCTGGTCGGCCGTCAGCCCGGAGGCGCCGGCCAGGTAGAGGGCGTTCATCACCTCGCCGTACACGTCGAGCTGGAGCTGGTTGACGGCGTCGTTGCCGATGCGGACGGGCCGGGAGCCCTCGTAGCCGTCGAGCCAGTCGAGCTGCATCTCCGGCAGCCGCCGCTCGCCCGCCACGCCGTACATGATCTGGAGGTCCTGCGGCCGGCCGGCGATCGCGCGCAGCAGCCAGGCCCGCCACTCGGCGGCCTCGCCGAGATAGCCGTTGTTGATGAGCGCCTCCAGCGTCATCGTGGCGTCGCGCAGCCAGCAGAAGCGGTAGTCCCAGTTGCGCACCCCGCCGAGGTCCTCCGGCAGGGACGTCGTGGGCGAGGCGACGATGCCGCCGGTGGGGGCGTACGTGAGCGCCTTGAGGGTGATGAGGGAGCGCACCACGGCCTCGCGCCAGGGGCCCTGGTGGGTGCAGGTCTCCACCCACTCCTTCCACAGGGCCTCGGTCTCGTCGAGCTGGGCCTCGGCGTGGATCTGCTCGGGCATCGGCTCGTGCGACGGATGCCAGGTGAACACGAACGGCAGCCGCTGGCCCGCCTTGACGTGGAAGGTGGCGCGGTGGGCGTAGTCGCCGCCCTTGAGGGGGACGGGGGAGTGCAGCCAGGCGGAGTCGGGCCCGCCGACGGCCTGGAGGTGCCCGTCGGTACGGCGCACCCACGGGACGATCCGGCCGTAGTCGAAGCGCACCCGCAGCTGCGTGGCCACCTCCACCGTGCCGGAGACGCCCTCCACGATCCGCACCACGTCGGGGTTGCGGTCGCGGGGCGGCATGAAGTCGATGACCCGGACGGTGCCCGTGGGGGTGTCCCACTCGCTCTCCAGGATCAGCGTGTCGGGGCGGTAGCGGCGGCGGGTGGCGGGCTGCCTGCCGGGCGGGCCGATCCACCAGTGGCCGTTGCGGTCGCCGCCGAGCAGCGCCGCGAAACAGGCCGGGGAGTCGAATCTGGGCAGGCAGAGCCAGTCGATCGAGCCGTCCCTGCCCACCAGGGCGGCCGACTGCATGTCTCCGATCAGCGCGTAGTCCTCGATCCGCATGCCTTGACGCTACTCGGCCGGAGGGTGATCACGCGGCCGGGTCCGATCACGTCGCGTCGTGACGGGCCCTGCCGCGCGATCACGTCAGGGGGAAGCGGCGGGCGAACAGCTGGGTCAGCGGCCCGATCGCGAGCGCGAACACCAGCGTGCCGATGCCGACGGTGCCGCCGAGCAACCAGCCCACGGCCAGCACGGCGATCTCGATGAGGAAGCGGCCGAGCCGCAGGGACAGCCCCAGCCGCGCCAGGCCGGTCATGAGCCCGTCACGCGGTCCCGGACCCATGCCGGCGCCGATGTAGAGCACGGTGGCCAGTGCGATCGACACGATGGCGAGGCCCAGGTAGAGCCAGCTCAACGCCCAGTGGCCGGAGGCGGGCAGCACGAAGAGCGCGGCGTCGGCGAACAGGCCGACGAAGATCACGTTGCTGATGGTGCCGAGGCCGGGCCGCTGCCGCAACGGGATCCACAGCAGCATCACCAGCGCGCCGACCCCGATGATCACGGTGCCGATCGACAGCCCGAGGCGGCCGGCCAGGCCCTGGTGGAAGGTGTCCCACGGGTCGTTGCCCAGCCCCGAGCTGACCTGGAGGCCGATGCCGAGGCCGTACAGGGCCAGGCCGCCGTAGAGCCGGACGAGACGGGAGGGGAGGGAGCCCAGGTGCGGGACGGTCGCTTCGCTCATAGTGGACCCAGAGTGGCAGGCCACCCCCTTGCCAAAACAGGGCCAATCATCAAAAGTGGCCTGATGAGATATGTGGGAGCGGCGCAGGTGGCCCGGCTCGCCGACGTGCCGCCAGCGGCCCGCCCGTACTACCGGGCACTCGCCGACGCCGTGCGCGCGCTCATCCTCGACGGGCACATCCCCGTCCGCGTGCGCATGCCCGCCGAGCGGCACCTCGCCGCCACCCTGGGCGTCAGCCGCACCACCGTGACGGCCGCCTACGACCTGCTGCGCGAACGAGGCTACCTCGACAGCAGGCAGGGCTCCGGAAGCTGGACCGCCCTGCCCGACCCCGCCTCCACCGACGACAACCCGTGGCTGTCCACCGGCCGCGACGGGCTCATCCAGCTCCACGCCGCCGCCCCGCCCGCGCCGTCCGCGCTGCGCGAGGCGATGGCCGAGGCCGTCGAGGACCTGCCCCGGTACGGCATGGGCCACGGCTACGACCCCATGGGCCTGCCCGCGCTGCGCGAGCGCGTCGCCGCCCGCTACACCGCGCGCGGCCTGGCCACCCGGCCCGAGCAGATCCTCGTCACCACCGGCTCCCAGCACGCCCTCCACCTCGCGATGAGCCTGCTGGCCGGGCCGGGCGACCCCGTGCTCGTCGAGTCGCCCACCTACACGCACGCCATCGACGTGGCCCGCCGGTGCGGCGCCCGGATCGTCCCGGTCGGCATCTCCCACGAGGGCTGGCAGGCCGACCTGGTCGCCTGCGCGCTGCGCCAGTCGGCGGCCCGGGTGGCGTACCTCATGCCCGACTTCCAGAACCCCACCGGCGCGCTCATGGACGACGCCACCCGCGCCGCCGTCGCCGGCGCGGCCCGGCGCACCGACACCACGATCCTCATCGACGAGACCTGGGCCGAGCTGGACCTGTCCGAGCCCGACCCGTCCGAGCCCGCCCCTTCTGAGCCGGCCCCTCACACGGCTGTCAGGAGCGGGACCGTCGCGCCCATGGGCGCCTTCGACTCCGACAACCGGATGATCAGCATCGGCTCCGCCTCGAAGCTGTGGTGGGGCGGGCTGCGCATCGGCTGGCTGCGCGCCAGCGCCGCGCTGATCCGCCGGCTGGCCGTGCACCGGGCCGCCGTCGACATCGCCAGCCCGGTGCTGGAGCAGCTCGTGGTGGCCCGCCTGTTCGACCGGCTGGAGGAGACCAGGGCCGAGCGCCTGCGCGGGCTGCGCGCCTCCCGCGCCACGCTCGTGGCCGCGCTGCGGGAGCGACTGCCCGCCTGGGAGTTCACGGTGCCGCGCGGCGGCGGCACGCTGTGGGTACGGCTCGACTCCGGCTCGGCCGTCACCCTGGCCGAGGCCGCCGCCACGCGCGGGGTGCGGCTGGCGCCCGGGCCGTGGTTCGGCGTCGACGGGACGCTGGAGGGGTACCTGCGCCTGCCGTACACGCTGCCGCCGGCGGTGCTGGAGGAGGCCGTGGAGCGCATCGTGGCCGCCCGCGACCACGGCTCCGCAGGAGGGGACAGGCCCGCCGACTCGCTGGTCCCGATGGTCTGACCGGTGCTCACTCGGACGGCTTGACGCCCCGGGCCAGCGGGGCGCGCCACTTGTAGCGCATCGCGGCCACGCGCAGCCCGAAGGCCACCAGCGCCGAGGCCAGCGTGGCCGGCCAGCCGTGCAGCCCCAGCGTGGACAGCTCCGCCATCATGGCCGAGCCGAGCAGCGCGGGCACCGCGTAGAGCTGGCGGTCGTACAGCAGCGTCGGGATCTCGCCCGCCAGCACGTCGCGCAGCATGCCGCCGCCGACGCCCGTGGTGACGCCGAGCAGGGTGGCGTGCAGCGGGCTCAGCCCGTACTCGAGGGCCTTGAGCGTGCCGACCGCGCAGAACAGCCCGAGTCCGGCCGCGTCGAACACCAGGATCGCCGGCATCACCCGCGCCACGTGCGGGTGCCAGAAGAACACGATCACCGTGGCCGCCAGCGGCACGAGCACGTACCCCACGCTCTGGAACGCGATCGGGCGCACGTTCAGGATGAGGTCGCGCACCACGCCCCCGCCCAGCGCCGTCATCTCGGCGAGCACCGCCATCCCCACGACGTCGAGCCGCTTGCGCACGCCCATGAGCGCGCCGGACAGCGCGAAGACGAAGATTCCCACCAGGTCGAGCAGTTCGGGCACGGTCACATGTCTATCGGATCGGCCGTCCCGCGGGCGCGTGCGGGTCCGCGCGGGCGGGCTCAGCGGGCGGGCTCAGCGGGCGGGACCGGCGGGCGGGCTCAGCGCGCGGGACCGGCGGGCGGAGTCAGCGGATCGGCGGCGTCGCGGGCTCGTGGTGCTCGGACATCAGGTGGCGCAGCCTGCGGGTGAACATCAGCAGGGCCAGCCCCGCCACGATCGCCATCAGCGCCAGCAACGTGTAGTACATCGGCTCGGACACGACGCCGCTCAGCCGCCCGGTCTGCCCGCCGACCGCGTCGCCCACCGAGACCGCGATGAACCACAACCCCAGCATCTGCCCCTTGAACGCCCGGGGAGCCAGCTTGGTGGTGACCGACAGCCCGACGGGGCTCAGCGACAGCTCGCCGAACACCTGGATGAGGTAGACGAGCACCAGCCACCACACCGACACCCGGCCGCCCTGGGCGAGCGTGGCCGCCACCGCCATCACCAGGAAGCTCAGCCCCACCATGACCAGCGCGAAGGAGAACTTCTGCGGCGTGCTCACCCGCGTGCCCAGCTTCACCCACAGCGCCGCGAAAACCGGCACGAAGATCATGATGAACAGCGGGTTGAAGGACTGGGTGGTGGCCGCGTTGATGTGGACGCCGAACAGCGTCAGGTCCGTGTTGTTCCCGGCGAAGAACAGCAGCTTGCTCGGCGCCAGGTCGTACAGCATCCAGAAGATCGCCGCGGCGGCGAACAGCCACACGTACGCCTTCACCCGGGAGCGCTCGTCCTCGGTCAGGTCGTGGCTGCCCAGCAGGATGTAGCCGAAGTAGACGACCGGCACCGCCAGGATGATCACGGTCACGACGACCGTGAACCGGTCGATGGTGAACGTGCCCGTCGCCACCCAGATCGCCATGGCCGCCACGACGCCGAGCGTGCCCAGCCCCACGTGCCGCAGCACCTGCCGGCGGTGCTCCGGCGGCAGCGGCATGCCGGGCCGGTCGCCGACGCCGCGCAGGTTCCCGCGGCCGAGCACGTACTGGGCCAGGCCGAGGGCCATGCCGACGGCCGCGGCGCTGAAGCCCAGGTGCCAGCGGTCGCCGTCGGCCAGCCAGCCCACCACGATCGGCGCGAAGAACGCGCCCAGGTTGATCCCCAGGTAGAACAGCGAGAACCCGGCGTCGCGGCGGCCGTCGTCCTCATCCGGGTAGAGCTTGCCCACCATGACGGAGATGTTCGGCTTGAGCAGGCCCGTCCCGGCGATGATCAGCCCCAGCCCCAGCCACACGAAGACCGGCGACGTCACCGGCACGGCCATGCTGATGTGGCCGCACATGATGACGAACCCGCCCCAGAACACCGAGCGCCGCGGGCCGAGGATGCGGTCGGCGATCCAGCCGCCGGGCAGCGCCACCAGGTAGATGAGCGCGCCGTACACGCCGACGACGGCCGTCGCGGTCTGCTCGCTCATGCCCAGGCCGTGCTGGGCGGGGGACGCGGCCATGAAGGTGGCCAGGATGGCGCGCAGGCCGTACCAGCTGAACCGCTCCCACATCTCCGTGCCGAAGAGCGTGGCAAGCCCCCACGGGTGGCCGAAAAAGGTGCGTTCGTGCGTTTTCATGCGCGCCCCCGGGCATTCTTCCGCAGTCGATTCATCACTCTACGTGATAGCGGACTCCGTCACCGGTGAGGCCTTGCCGCCACCCCGGTCGTGTGGTGCGATGCATGCCACGCGGACAAGTGAGCGGACAAGTGAACAGCTGCGGAGGCGGTTGCCATGGCCGATGTCCTCGACGTGCGGGCGGAGATCGACG
Source organism: Nonomuraea sp. NPDC005501 (assembly GCF_040605905.1). Taxonomy (NCBI): domain Bacteria; kingdom Bacillati; phylum Actinomycetota; class Actinomycetes; order Streptosporangiales; family Streptosporangiaceae; genus Nonomuraea; species Nonomuraea sp. NPDC005501. The sequence continues at coordinate 34,171 of NZ_JBEXDT010000027.1, forward strand.
AGCTGATCGCCGGCCGTACCATCTGCGACCAGCTCAGGACGGCGGCCGAGCGGCATCCCGGCGCTCCCGCCTATTCGGATCCGGGCGCCGGAGGCGGCTGGGTCACGCTCACCTACGCCGAGGCGCGGCTGCGGGTGCTGGAGATCGCCGCCGGGTTCGCCGCGCTCGGCCTGCGGCCCGGCGAGACGGTCGCGCTCATGATGGTCAACCGCAGCGAGCACGTGCTGGCCGACCTGGGCGCCGTGCACGCGGGCGGCGTCGGGTGCACGATCTACTCCACGTTCGCGCCCGGCCAGATCGCGTTCGCCGCCGCCGACGCCGGCGCGGCCTACGCCGTGCTGGGCGGCCCCGACGACCTCGCGCGCTGGCAGCCCGTGCTCGGCGAGCTGCCCGGCCTGCGGAAGGTCATCCTGCTGGAGGGCGCGCCGGCCGGCGACCGGTTCATGGCGTGGGACGACCTGCTCGCGCTCGGCCGCTCCGCGCTGTCCGCCGACCCGGAGGCCGCCGAGGCCCGCCTGCGCGCCGTCACCGCCGAGGACGTGGTGACCGTCCTCTACACCTCGGGCACCACCGGCACGCCCAAGGGCGTGCCGCTCACCCACCGCAACGTGCTGTACGAGGTCGCGGCCACCGACCGCATGGCCCGGCTGCCGGAGCGCGGCACCCAGGTCTCCTACCTGACGTACGCGCACATCGCCGAGCGGGTCCTCAGCCTCTACCTGCCGCTGGTGAAGGCGTCGCACGTGCACTTCTGCACCGACCTGGCCCAGCTCGGCGCCACGCTCGGGCAGGTGCGGCCGATGCTGTTCTTCGGCGTGCCCCGCGTGTGGGAGAAGATGATGGCCCGCCTGCTCGCCGTGCTCTCCGCCCAGCCCGAGGAGCGCCAGGAGGCGGTGCGGCGGGCCATGGCGGCGGGCCTCGCCTACGTCGAGGCGGGGCAGCACGGCCACACCGTCACCCCGGAGGTCCGCGCCGCCTACGAGCGCGCCGACGCGGAGCTGCTGGCCGGAGTGCGCGCGCTCATCGGGTTCGACCGCGCGGAGTGGACCGCCACCGGCGCCGCGCCGCTGCCCGCCGAGGTGCAGCGCTTCTACGCCGGTCTCGGCCTCAAGGTCATCGACGTGTACGGCATGACGGAGACGACCGGAGCGTTCACCGGCAACGGCCCCGGCTGCTACCGGCTCGGCACCGTCGGCCGGGCCGAGCCCGGCGTCGAGGTGCGCATCGCCGAGGACGGCGAGATCCTCACCCGCAGCCCCCTCAACACCCGCGGCTACCTCAACCGGCCCGACGGCACCGCCGCGCTCGTCGACGCCGGCGGCTGGCTGCACACCGGCGACATCGGCACGGTCGACGACGACGGCTTCTACCGCGTCGTGGACCGCAAGAAGGAGCTCATCATCACCTCCGGCGGCGAGAACATCTCGCCCGCCGCGATCGAGAACCACCTCAAGGAGCACCCCCTCGTCGGCCAGGCCCTGGCCTACGGCGACAACCGCCCCTACCCGGTCGCCCTCCTCACCCTCGACGCGGACATGGCGCCCGGCTGGGCCCGGGCCCGCGGCATCGAGGGCACCCTCGCCGAGCTGGCCGCCCACCCCGACGTGCTCAAGGAGGTCGAGACCGCCGTCGCCGCCGCCAACCAGCGGCTCGCCCGCGTCCAGCAGGTCAAGCGGTGGGCGCTGCTCGGCGCCGAATGGACGGCCGAGACCGAGGAGCTGACGCCCAGCCTGAAGCTGAAGCGGCGGGTCATCCACGCCAAGTACGCGGACCTGATCGAGGAGCTGTACTCCGGCTGACGAGTCTTTGCCCTCCAGGGCGTGTGTCGTGGTCACTGCCATGACCGGGCGCTTCCTACGGTCTGGATCATGACCAGAAGACTCGTTCTCGTCTCGCTCGCGGCGGGGGCCCTCACGGTGCCCGCGCCGGCGTCCTCCGCCGCCACGACCCTGCCCGGGGCCGCGAGTCCCGCCGGGGTCGCCTCCACCTCCACCTCCACCTCCACCTCCGCCTCCGGCCATGGGCTCGCCACCGCCGCGCGCGCCGCCCGTGTCCCGACCATCCGCGAGATCAACCTGCGGCCGGCGTCTCCCGTCGTCGGCGCCGGAGACTCCGTCCGCATGGTGATCGACGTCGTGGCCAAGGACGTCAAGGGAAGGAACGGGGTGAGCGTCAAGGTCGAGCCCGGCGCACCGCCCCAGTCGGCCCCCGGCTCTTCCGAGGGGACTTCCCCGGCCACGGGAGCCGTCGCCCCCGGCGAGCCCGCCGCCCAGGCGCCCCGCCCGGCCGCTCCGGCTCCCCGCCCCGCCGCTCCCGGCACGGGCAGGCCCGGATCAGCCGCCTCCGGACCCGGTACGCAGGACCGGACGCCGCCCGCCGGCTCACCCGCCGGCCCACCAGTCGTGGCGCCCGCGGTGGCCTTCGACGACCTGGGCGCGCCGATGCCGTCCGGTCACGCCATCCGGCCGGCGGGCCGTCCGCTGCTGCCCACGCGCGACCACCAGCCGGGCGTGGTGGTGTCCCACGACCACTCCTCGTCCGCGTCGCCCGGCACGGCCCGTGAGATCCACGGCGCGGCCCGCCTGGCGCCGCGCTCCCCGGAGCGCGACCACAAGCGGGGCTCCGCCGCGGGCCGGGACGCGGGGCGCGACAAGGGCGACGCGACGGTGTCCTGGCGCCCGACCTCGGGCTGGATGCGGTTCGACGGCGACTGGCAGACGTGGCGCTTCCTGCCGGACAAGGCGCTGAACCGCACCTATCCGGCCGGCACGTGGACGATCACCGCGACCGCCGTCGGCGCCGACGGGTCCACGGCGACGAAGTACACCACGTTCCAGCTGCGCCGCGAGACCAGGCTGGACGCCGTGCGCGTGGCATCCGCCCCGGACGGCTCGGCCGTGCGGTTCACCGGCTCGCTGACCCGCGTGGGACCGCGGGGCCTGGCCGACTACGCCCCGTTCGCCGCGCAGCCGGTCGACGTCCTCTGGCGGCCCGAGGGCAGTGACACGTGGGAGGAGGTGGCCGAGGCCACCACGGGGGAGACCGGCGCCTTCACCACGTCGGTGGCGGGCCGTACCGGCGGCTCCTGGCGCCTGCGCTACGAGGGGACCTCCCGCTACGCCCCGATCCTCTCGAAAATCCACCAAATAGCCGATTAGAACGATAAATGGCCCGAGAGAGGCATATTTCGGGCTATGAAATGAAGAGTCGTTGCATGATTGTGATCGGCGGATCGCAACTTTCCTTTACCTCGTCGCGTCAATCGCGATGACGCGCACCCGTCCGGGCGCGCGTTCCACACGGGGAAGGAAGTTCACCCAATGATGCGACGACTCGCCGCCGGCCTGGCGGCGGCCGCTCTGGGCGTCACCATGGTGGGGGCGGCCGCCGCCCCCGCGCTGGCGGACCCGGACGTCGACGGCGGCCACACCGCGCTCCGGTTCGACGCGGGCCCCGAGCCCGTCTGGCAGGGCAGGAGCCTCTCGCTGGACGGCAGGCTCTCGGTGGAGTGCGAGGAGGACTACATCAGCGGTTTCGTCTCCGTCCACCACGCCGACTACTGCAAGGAGTCGGAGTCGTGGCACCGGCTCGGCTGGAAGCGGATCGTGATCCTCTTCCGCCCGGACCGCGGCGGGGACTGGGAGCACGTCGAGACGGTCACGACCGGTCGTGACGGCTCCTTCCACACCAGGGTCCCGGCCTACACCTCGGGCACGTGGCGCGCGGTCTTCGAGGGCTCGCGCCGCCTCGACCCGGTCGAGGCCACGGACTGGGTCAAGGTCGTCGGCCACCGCCGCTGACCCGCCCGGCCCTTCGCGCGGCGCCGCCCGGCTCCCTCCTGGGGGCCGGGCGGTCGCCTTTCCGCCTGCCGGCCCTCGCCGGGGCCGGCCGGGGTGTCAGGTGAGCCGGCCCACGTGCGCCAGCGCCTGCTTGAGCAGGACTCCCTGGCCGCCCGTCATCTCCTGCTGCACCATCGGCGAGGCCGCCTCCTCCGGCGTGAACCACACCAGGTCCAGCGCGTCCTGGCGCGGCCGGCAGTCGCCCCGCACCGGCACGATGTAGGCCAGCGACACCGCGTGCTGGCGCGGGTCGTGGTACGGCGTGACGTCGGGGGAGGGGAAGTACTCCGCCACGGTGAACGGCGCGAGGGAGGCCGGCAGGCTGGGCAGGGCGACCGGTCCGAGGTCCTTCTCCAGGTGGCGCAGCAGCGCGTCGCGGACCCGCTCCTGGTAGAGCACCCGCCCGGAGACCAGGGCCCGGCTCACGTTGCCGTCGGGGGCGATGCGCAGCAGCAGTCCCACGTGGGTGACGATGCCCATGTCGTCCACCCGCACCGGCACCGCGTCGACGTACAGGATCGGCATCCGGCCGCGCAGCGACTCCAGCTCCTCGGGTGCGAGCCAGCCGGGCGTGGTTTCGGTCATTTCGGTCATCTGTAGATCGTACTGGGCTCCGTGCGCGAGGAGGGGGAGGCGGGCTCCCCGTCGAAGACGATGCCGCGGAGCAGGCCCGCCGCGCTCCGGTCGATCACCACCGCGCCCGCCGCGGGAGCGGCCGTCCCGGCCCTGACCCGCGCGAGCAGCGCCTCGCAGCGGCGGCGGTGGTAGGAGAACGTGCGCGCCCGCACGACCCGGGCGCGGGCCCGCTGGCCGGCCAGGGCCGCCTCGGGGCCGGCGTCGAGCAGCAGCAGGTGGAAGGCGGCGCCGCGGCGCCGGGCCATCCGGGCGAAGACGCGCAGCACCAGCGGCCCGCAGCCCCGGTTGTGCGCGATCACCGGCCCGCCGGCGGCGAGCGCGCGCCGGATCCGCAGGAGGTGGGTGGCGAAGACGACCGCGGTGCGCACCCGTCCGGGCGCCCGGCCGAGGGTGCCCGCCCAGCGCGCCTTCGACTGCGCGGAGTCGATGACCGTGACCCCGTCCACGACCACGGGCGCCGCCTCGGTGCCGTCCATCGCGTACAGGCGGCGCAGCATCGTGCTCTTGCCGGCCCCCGGCAGCCCGGTCAGGATCACCAGCGCCCCGGGCGGGTAGCGCAGCACCCGGTCTCCGGCGGCGTCCGGAAGGGGCCGGTCCGTCTGAGTGGTTTGTCCAGGCATATCGGGTACCTCCGCGTCCGTCCTGTCGCGCGGGGGGCACCCGCCTGCCTAGCGAACGAAGACGCGCCTGATGGGGTTCCGCCAGGGGTGACCGGTCGCACGGGAGCCCGCGTCGACGCAAAGGAGATCGCCTTTGGGCACGCGGTGCGGGACCGTTCCTGTTAGCGTTATCGCGAAAGGGGTGAGGCGCATGGCGACGGCTTCTGACGGGGGAGGGAGGCCGCGCAGCCGGCCCGCGGTGCTCGGGGACGTCGCCGCGCTCGCCGGCGTCTCCGCGATGACCGTCTCCCGGGTGCTCAACACGCCTCACCGCGTGCGCGCCGAGACCCGGGCGCGCGTGCTGGCGGCCGTGCGCGAGCTCGACTACTGGCCCAACTCCGCGGCCCGGCAGCTCGTCACCGGCCGCTCGGGCGTGCTGGGTGTGGTGAGCATCGACACCACCCTGTACGGCCCGGCCTCCACCCTGTACTGCATCGAGCAGACCGCCCGGCTCAGCGGCTACACCGTGAGCATCGCGAGCCTGAGCGCGCTCAACCGCCGCTCCATCGAGGAGGGCGTCCATCGGCTGCGCTCCCAGTCGGTCGACGGCGTCATCATCGTCGCCCCGCACGAGTCCGCCGCCGACGGCCTGCACCACCTGCCGCCCGACCTGCCGGTGGTCGCGGTCGACGCGGGCGAGGACATCCCGGTCCCGGTCGCCATGGTCGACCAGCGGGCCGGCGCGATCCGCGCCACCCGCCACCTGCTGAGCCTCGGCCACGAGACCGTCTGGCACGTGGGCGGCCCGGCCGACTGGATCGACGCCAGCGGCCGCATCGAGGGCTGGCGCGGCGTCCTGGAGGCCGAGGGCCGCTCCGTGCCCGAGCCGCTGCGCGGCGACTGGAGTCCCCGCTCGGGCCACCAGCTCGGTCGCCGGCTGGCCGCCGACCCGTCCGTGACGGCGGTGTTCGTCGGCAACGACCAGATGGCCCTGGGCGTGCTGCGCGCCATGCGCGAATCCGGGCGGCGGGTGCCGGAGGACGTCAGCGTGGTCGGCTTCGACGACATCCCCGAGTCGGCGTACTTCTGGCCGCCGCTGACCACCGTGCGGCAGGACTTCCGCGAGGTCGGCCGGCACGCCTTCCACCTTCTCCTCGACCGCATGGCGGGCGAGGAGAAGGGGGAGCGGCGCCGGCTGGTCGAGCCCGACCTGGTGGTGCGGGAGAGCACGGGCACCCCGCAGCGGGCCTGAGGGGCCGGGCCCGGGGCGGATTCAGCTCAGCCGGATCACGTTCCACGAGACCGGCGGCAGCAGCACCCGCAGGGGGTCGTGCTCGACGTCCGGGTTGGGACGGGGGGCGATCCGGCCGGGATCGTCGGCGGTGTTGCGGGCGTAGACGTCCGCGTCCGTCAGCGTGGTCGCCTCGGTGATCCGCACGCCGCCGAGCGCGCGGGCGTCGATCTCCAGGGACAGCGGTTCGTCGGTGGAGCGGTTGACGGCGAACACGGTGACGCCGCCGTCCTCGGCCCGGGTGGCCACGGCGTGCAGCAGCGGCACCTCGCCGTACTCGGCCGTCTCGTACGACGGGGAGACGGGCTCGACCCGCAGCACGTCGCCCGTGGCGTACCGGGAGGCCTGGGCGAAGGGGTGGAAGGTGGTCTGGCGCCAGGCCCGCCCACCCGGCTCGGTCATGATCGGCGCGATGACGTTGACGAGCTGGGCCAGGGAGGCGGCGGTCACCCGGTCGCTGTTGCGCAGCAGGGTGATGAGCAGCCCGCCGAAGGCGACGGCGTCGGCCAGGTGGTAGTGGTCCTCCAGCAGCGGCGGCGCCACCGGCCAGTCGCGCGGCGGCTCGGCGGCCTGGAAGCGCGACAGGTACCAGATGTTCCACTCGTCGAAGGAGATGTTGATCTTCTTGCGGGACTTGAGCTTCGCGCCGACGTGGTCGGCCGTGGCCACGACGGAGGAGATGAAGTACTCCATGTCGGTCGAGCAGGCCAGGAAGCTGCCGAGGTCGCCGTCCTTCTCCTCGTAGTAGGCGTGGCAGGAGACGTAGTCGACCAGGTCGTAGGTCTCCTCCAGCACCTGCGCCTCCCAGGCGCCGAACGTCGGCATGGAGGAGCCGGAGCTGCCGCAGGCCACCAGCTCCAGGCCGGGGTCGACCATGCGCATGGCGCGGGCGGTCTCGGCGGCCAGCCGGCCGTACTCGGGGGCGGTCTTGTGGCCGGTCTGCCAGAAGCCGTCCATCTCGTTGCCCAGGCACCACATGCGGATGTCGTGCGGCTCCTTGGCGCCGTTGGCGATCCGCTGGTCCGACAGGGCCGTGCCGGACGGGTGGTTGCAGTACTCCAGGAGGTCGAGGGCCTCGGCGACACCCCGCGTGCCCAGGTTGAGCGCCATCATCGGCTCGACCCCGGCCTTGCGGCACCAGCGGACGAACTCGTCCACGCCGACCTCGTTGGTCTCCGTGCTGTGCCAGGCCAGGTCCAGCCGGCGCGGCCGGCTCTCGCGCGGGCCGACGCCGTCCTCCCAGCGGTAGCCGGAGACGAAGTTGCCGCCCGGGTAGCGCACCGTGGACACGCCCAGCTCGCGGGTCAGGTCGAGGACGTCACGGCGGAAGCCGTCCTCGTCGGCGGAGGGGTGTCCGGGTTCGTAGACGCCGGTGTAGACGCACCGGCCCAGATGCTCGACGAACGTGCCGAACGTGCGCCGCCGCACGGGGGCCACTCGGAACGCCGGGTCGATGGTGAGGTGCGCCTCGCGGGCCCTGCGGTTGCTCACGTGCTCTCGCGCTCCTGTGGTGCAGGTGTGACTGGAATGCCCCGATTGTTAGCGTTATCACCCCCAACGTCAAGGTCTGTGCACTGATGGAAGCAAGGTCTTGACATGCGGATTGTGACCGCTAACACTCCTGAGGCATCGCTGTCCAGAGGAACGAGGCCCACCGTGGACAGACCATCCCTCACCCGCCGCAGCCTCCTGGGCGGTGGTCTCGCGCTGCTCGGCGCGGGCGCCGCCGGCTGTTCCCTTCCCGTCGGACTCGGCTCGGCCGGGACCCGCGTGCGTTACTGGCACTTCCTCGGTGCCAGCGACGGCATCATCATGAACAAGATGGTCCGCGGGTTCGCCAAGGACAACCCGGGCATCGCCGTCGAGGAGAACGTGCTCGCGTGGGGCGAGCCGTACTACACGAAGATCGCCATGGCCGGCGCCGGCGGCCGCTCGCCCGACCTGGCCACCTTCCACCTCGCCCGCCTGTCCGGCATCGGCGCCGGCCGCATCCTCGATCCGATCGACCCCGCCCTGCTCGCCGAGAACGGTCTCGAAGCCGCCGACTTCAGCCCGCCCATCTGGGAGCGCGCGCACGTGGGCGGCGAGCTGTACGCCGTCCCGTTCGACGCCCACCCCATGGTGCTGTACTACAACACCGAGATCTGCGAGCGGGCCGGCCTGCTCGCCCCCGACGGCAGGCTGCGGCCCACCGACGGGCCCGAGGAGCTGCTCGCCGCGCTGCGCAAGGCCAAGGGCGTGCTCGGCGGCCGGCCGCCGCTCGTCTTCGACGCCCTCGGCCTCGGCACCGTCGGCCCCTGGCGCCTGTGGTGGTCGCTCTACTCGCAGACCGGCGGCACCCTGCTGTCGGAGGACGGCTCGCGCGTCACCCTCGACGACGCCAAGGCGCTCGACGCGCTGCGCCTCATGCGCACCCTCGGCGAGGAGGGGCTGTGCGACCCGCGCACCGACTACGGCGCCTCCGTGGCCGCCTTCACCAACGGCCAGGCGCCCTTCCTGTGGAACGGCGACTGGGAGACCACCGGCCTGAAGCAGCGCGGCACCCCGTTCAGCATGGCCCGCTTCCCCAGCGTCTTCGGCACGGGAGCGGCCCAGGCCGACTGCCACGCGTTCGTGCTGCCGCACCAGCGCGAGCGCGACCCGGAGATCGAGCGGGCCACCTACCGCTTCATCGCCTACCTGGTGAAGAACAGCGCCGACTGGGCCGTCGCCGGGCACGTCCCCGCCTACCTGCCCACGCTGGAGGAGCCGGAGTACCTCGCGCTGCACCCCCAGTCGGAGTACCGCTCCGTCATCACGGAGGTCGCGCTCGACCCGAGGGCGTGGTTCGCCGGATCCGCGTCGCGGCTCTGGCTCGACTTCGGCGAGGCGTTCTCCCCGGTCGTCAGCGGCGCCCGCACCCCCGAGCAGGGGCTCGCCCAGGCCAAGCAGGCGCTTCGCCGGCTCATGGCCGCGCCCAACCCCTTCCCCGCAGAGGAGCGATGATGACCACCACCGTCGCCGTCCCCGCCGCCCCGGCCGCCGCGCCCGCCGAGCACGCCCGGGCGCGCCGCCGCTGGACCCAGCACGGGATGCTGTTCATCGCGCCGTTCCTGGCGGTCTACCTGGCCTTCCTCGTCTGGCCCCTGCTGCAGGGCCTGCGGATGAGCCTGTCGAGCGTCAACATCGCCGGCACCAACGACCGCTTCGTCGGCCTGGCCAACTACGCCGAGGCGTTCGCCGACCCCCGCATGTGGCGCTCCCTGTGGAACACCCTCGTGTTCACCGTGCTCAGCACGGTCCCGCTCGTGCTGCTCGGCCTCGCCCTCGCCCTGCTGGTCCACCAGCTGCGCTTCATGCAGTGGCTGTGGCGGCTGTCGTTCTTCGGCCCGTTCCTGCTGCCGTCGGCCGTGGTCTCGCTGCTCTGGCTGCAGATGATCTACCCGCCCGAGTACGGACTGCTCAACGGAAGCCTCGGCACCGACGTGCTGTGGCTGGGCGACCCGTCCACGGCGATGTGGTCGATGGTGCTGACCACGGTGTGGTGGACGGTCGGCTTCAACTTCCTGCTCTACCTCGCCGCGCTCCAGTCGATCCCGCGCCACCTGTACGAGGCCGCCGCGATCGACGGGGCGTCCTCCTGGCACCGGCTGCGCTCCATCACGCTGCCCCTGCTCGGCCGCACGACCGGCGTCGTCGTCGTGCTCCAGCTCCTCGCCTCGTTGAAGGTCTTCGACCAGATCTACCTGATGACCGGCGGCGGCCCCGAGGACTCCACCCGGCCGATCATCGAGTACGCCTACGACGCCGGGTTCACCGGCTACCGCATCGGCTACGCCTCGGCCGTGTCCTACATCCTGTTCGCGATCATCGTCGTGGTCTCCCTGGCGCAGCTCCGGCTGTTCCGCAAGAGCGAGGAGCCGTCATGACCAAGAGGTTCGGCTGGGGCCGGCTCGTGCTGCTGGCCGCCGCCCTCGTGCTCGCCGCCGCCTGGCTCGCGCCCGTCGCCTGGGCCGTGGCCACCTCGCTCAAGCCCGAGAGCGAGACGACCAAGCTGCCGCTGGAGTGGGTCGGCAGCCGCATCACCTTCGACGCCTACAGCCTCGTGCTCGGCACCGGCGGCATCGTGAAGTGGGCGGTCAACTCGGTGGTCACCGCCGTGATCGTGACCGCCATGACCGTGCTGTTCTCGGCCATGGCCGCCTACGGCTTCGCCCGGACCAGCTTCCGCGGGCAGCGGGCGCTGCTGGCTCTCATCCTGGCCGGGATCATGGTGCCGCCCCAGGTGCTCATCGCGCCGCTGTTCGCCGAGATGGTGTCGCTGGGGCTCGTCGACACCTGGTGGGCCGTCATCCTGCCGCAGGTGGCCGCGCCGCTGATCGTCTACATCCTCTACAAGTTCTTCCAGGACGTGCCGCCGGAGCTGGAGCAGGCGGCCTTCGTGGACGGGGCGGGGCGCTGGCGGGTGTTCTTCACCATCGTGCTGCCGCTGTCGCGGCCGGTGCTCGCCGCCGTGTCGATCTTCACGTTCATCACGACGTGGAACAACTTCCTCTGGCCGTTCATCGTCTCCACCGACCCGAACACGATGACCCTGCCGGTGGGCCTGGCCAACGTCGTGCAGGGCACGTTCGGCCTGCGCTACGCCCAGATCATGGCGTCCGTCGTGCTCGCGGGGCTGCCGCTGCTGGTGGTGTTCGTGCTGTTCCAGAGGCAGATCGTGCGAGGCGTCGCGCACACCGGCCTGGCCGGCCAGTGACCGGAGCCGGCGACGCCGGCGCGGCGTGACGGGAAGCCCCCACGTCCGCCGGCTTGCCGGAGACCGTCCGGGCGGCCCCGGGGGTACGCCCGGACGGTCACGGGGTGCTCGCGGGTGACGGGCTCGTCGGGGCGCCCGGTGAACCCGGCGCCGCCGGTGACGCCGGGCCGGCGGGGGTGGAGGGGCCGGGGGTCGAGGGGCCGGTGGGGGTCGAGGGGCCGCCGGGGTTGAGCGTGGCGAACAGGCCGTTCCTCGCCTCGACCGGCACGATGAGCCGCAGGCTGCCCCGCCCCGAGTCGAAGCTGAACGTCATCGGGACCGAGCCCGTGTCGGCCACGCCCGTCACCGTGCCGATCGGCCGGTCGGTCCCCACGATCCCGCGCGCGGGCACCACCACCGGGGCCGTCAGCTGGGCCTGCCCGCCCTTCTGCAGCGTCACCTGTGCCAGGCGCACCGGCTCGGCTCGGTCGTTGACGAGCACGGCGTACAGCGGCAGCCCGGCCGGCGGCGTGGCCGGCCGGGCCCCCGGTCGACCGCCGAGGAGGAACGCGTTGCGGACGTGGACCCCCTTGCCGCTGGCGTTGGCTCCCTCGTTCTGGGGGGTGAAGATGCGGGTGACGTCCTCGGAGTTGTACGTCAGGCCGCTGCATCCCGCGGTCGCGAGCGTCAGCGCGACGGCGGAGACGGCGACGGTACGGCGCATGTCGAACTCTCTCTCCCCCGGTATCCGATGGTTCTTCCGCTACCCAGCGTCACCAGGTCGAACCCCACGATCCTCCCGCCAGTCATCGGATGGATGAGGCATGGGCACGTGAGTCAGGCCCTTGACCCCGGTCAACGTCGATGTAATCATCGGATCTCTGATCCGCGAGTCTCCGCCACAGCTCGACGAAAGAGCCGCCGTCATGGGACTTCCTCCGCAGCCCCGTACCCAGGTGAGACCCGCTCGGCGCGCCTCCCGCGCCGCGCTCGTCCTCGCCCTGATCGCCGCCCTCACCACCCTCGTCATCGCCCGCCCCGCCGCCGCCGAGGTCGAGCACCCCCGCCAGCAGTGGTTACGCGACTCCACCGCCGGACTGTTCCTGCACTGGGGCATGTTCACCGCCCCCCGCCACCTCGACTGCGCCCAGTGGGAGCGCGACGTCACGGACGGCGGCTGGAGCGCCGGCTACTGGGTCGACGAGGCACGCAAGCTCGGCGCCTCGTACATCGTGCTCGCCACCTTCCACAGCCGCCTGGGCTACGCCCGCCCATGGCCGTCGGAGATCCCCGGAAGCTGCTCCACGCGGCGTGACCTCCTCGGCGAGCTGGTCGCCGCCGGCAAGGCGAAGAACGTCCGCGTCCTGCTCTACATGACCGACGACCCGCAGTGGCACAGCGAGCAGGGCGTGCAGACCCTCGACTCGGCCGCCTACTCCGCCTACAAGGGCCGGCAGGTGGACCTCACCACCCGGCCCGGGTTCGGCATGTTCAGCTACGACCTGTTCTTCGAGGTCATGCGGAACTACCCCGACCTCGCCGGGTTCTGGATCGACAACGACAACGAGTACTGGGAGCAGAACCACCTCTACGAGCAGATCCGCGAGAAGCGCCCGTCCTGGTTGCTGAGCAACAACAACGAGGACACGCCGATCATGGACACGGTCAGCAACGAGCAGAAGACCGGCATGACCCCGGCCTACGACTACCCGCAGGCCGCCTTCACCCCCATGCCCCGCCTGACCGAGGCCGACTACAAGCTGCCCACCACCGGCGACTGGTGGTACGACGGCCGCGACCACCCCGTGGACGTCCGCCTCAGCACCGGCCGCTACATCACCAACGCCGGCTCCTCCATGAAGTCCCTCATGGCCGAGACGCCGATGGTCAACGGCCGCTTCCCGCCGCAGCAGGAGGCGTTCAACGCGTTCATGGCAGGCTGGGTGCCGCCCATCCGGGCCTCGCTGGAGCGGACCGAGGGCGGCGGCTACCTGTACGGCGGTCTGCAGCCCGGCTTCTGGAACGACGGCGCGCACGGCGTCGTCACCGTCGCCCGCGGTTCGGGCACCCAGTACGTCCACGTGGTGACCAGGCCGCGTACGGACTTCGTCCGCCTGCGCGACAACGGCCACCTCGTCACCGGCGTCCGCGACCTGCGGACCGGCGAGCGCATGCGCTTCCACCAGTCCGGCGGCCACCTGACGATCCTCGGCATCACCAGGTGGGACGACTACGACACGGTCTTCGAGGTCGAGACCAAGGGCCGCCCGTTCGTGTACGACTCGTCCGCGTTCACGGCCACCGCCACCTCCTCCCGCGCCGGCCACCCCGCCTCCGCGCTCGTGGACGGCGGCTTCCAGGACTACTGGGACAGCGACGCCCGGCTCCCCGTGTCGGTGACGCTCGATCTGGGCAGGCGCCGCCCCGTCGCCTACCTGGCCGTCAACCAGCGGGAGATGTCGCCCACGTATGCCCGCGAGTCGTTCGGCCGGCCCGAGGACTCCGCCCGGATCAAGGACTACCGCGTCTACGTCAGCGACGACGGCAAGCGGTGGGGTGAGCCCGTGCGCGCCGCCGCCCTGCGCAGCGCCCGCGGCGTCCAGTTCATCGACCTCGGCCCGCGCACCACCCGCCACGTCAAGCTGGAGATCCTCAGCACGTGGAGCGGCCCCCAGGCGCCCCACTTCCACCGGCAGCTCCAGATCGACGAGATCGGGGTCGGCTTCGGCCATCCCCTCTCCCTGAGCGCGCCGCCGCCGCTGGAGGCCGAGCGCGCGAGCCGGGACGGCGCGGCCCGCGTCGCCGTCTGCCCCGCCTGCTCCGGGCTCGCCCAGGTCACCGGCCTCGGAGGAGGTGACCGCGACGCGGTGACGTTCCGCGACGTCACCGCCGCCGCGGCGGGCACGTACCGGCTGCAGATCGACCACACCGCCGCCACGCCCGCGCCGCTGTCGGTGAGCGTCAACGGCGCCGCGCCGGTCCAGGTGACGGTCCCCGGCGACAACGCCGGCGTCGTGGCGAGCACGGCCCTGGCCGTGCCGCTGAACGCCGGCGCCAACACGATCCGCCTGTCCAGCGCCGCCGCCAAGGGCCCCGGCGTGGACCGAATCGCCGTGGGGCCGATGCCGCCCGCGTCGGAGGCGCCCCGGACGACGCTGACCGTCTCACCCTCGGGCATCCAGTGGACCGGCCCCGGCCGGCAGTCGATCAAGGTGACGGCGACGCTGCGGCTGGATACCGACGAGTCCGTCGACGAGGTGACGCTGGCGCCCGCGGTGCCCGCCGGCTGGACCCTGGAGGGCGCCGCGGCCACGGCCGCGTCCATGCGGCTCGGCCAGACCCTGGAAGGCTCCTGGACCGTCACCTCCCCGGCCGGCCAGGACGCCGGACAGGCCGACATCCCGGTCACCGCGTCGTTCCGGAGCCTGGGCCGGCCCGCCGGGACGAGCAAGCAGGTCCGCGTCCGGCCGCGTCCCGCCGACCGGGTGTTCATGCGCGAGGCCGAGGACTCGCGCAACCGGATCGGCGACGCCGGGATCACCGGCTGCACCCCGTGCTCGGGCGGGCAGAAGGTGCGCAACCTCGGCGGCTCCCCGGACGCGTACGTGCTGTTCGAGGACGTCACCGTCGACCAGGCCAAGGAGTACACGCTGTACCTCGACTTCACCGTCAACGGCGAGCGCTCCTACCACGTGGCCGTCAACGGCGGCGCGCCGGTCGAGGCGAAGGTCAGCGGCGTGGGCAACAACACCCCCTACGTCACGTCCGTGCCCGTCGCGCTGAAGGCCGGCGCCAACACCATCAAGGTCTACAACGACACGGCGGCCGCCCCGGACCTGGACCGCGTGTCCCTGGGCTAGCGCCGCCACGCCACCCGGCGGGGCCGCGCCGAGCGGTCCCGCCGCCCTGAAGGACCCTAGGGAGCACCATGCGCACGACCCTTCCCCGGTGAGCCGCCGGGCGCTGATCGGCGCCGCCGCGGGCGCCCTGGCGGTGCCGTCCTTACCCTTGGCCGCGCCGGCCCGCACCGAGCAGGCCCGCGAGCAGGCCCGCGCCGAGCAGACCGGCGCCGAGCAGGCCGGTCCCGCCCGCGCGCGACCGCAGGACGCCTCCGCCGCGCTCCTGGAGCAGTGGGCGCAGGCGGAGGGAGCCCACCCCCTGGTCCCCGACGTCGCCCGCGCCGGCCACCGGCTGGGCGCCCGGCCGCCGCGTCCCCGCGTCGTCGTCAAGGTCACCGACTTCGGCGCCCGGGCCGACGGGGTCACCGACTGCGCCGCCGCCGGCACCGCCTCCCGCGGCCAGCGCACCCTCTCCGTCTCCGGCACCGGACGGCTCAAGGCCGGCGACCTGGTCCTTCTCGAATGCGACAACCCGCCCGACGCCACCCTCCTCGCCCACCTCGCCGGCGACGTCCCCGGCACCCGCGCCTACGACTGGCCCGCCAGGGCGCCCCAGCTCGTCACCGGCTCCGGCGGCCAGTATGTCCAGTACGCCACCCTCCAGTGGCCGGTCCGCGTCGAAGCGGTCCTCGGCGACCGCCTCGTCCGGCTCGCCCAGCCCCTCAGGTACGACCTGCGCCCCGGCTGGCCCGCCCGGCTGCGCGCGCTCGGCCCCACCGTCCACGACAGCGGCGTCGAAGACCTCACCATCCGCAACGAGCCCGTCCCCATGACCGCCCACGACAAGCACCCCGGCTCCAACGGCGTGTGCTTCCAGGCCGTCCACGACTGCTGGGCCAGGAACGTCCGCGTCGAGAACTGCGACCTCGGCTTCGGCTTCACCGGCGCCAAGTCCGTCACCCTCACCGGCGTCGCCGTCGGCGGCCGCTCGGCCCACCACAGCTTCGCCTGCCGCATGCAGGCGCACGACAACCTGGTGGAGGACTTCGAGATCGAGGCGTTCACCGTGCCCGTCCCCGCCGGGGCCGTGCACCACGGTCTCAACCTGGAGGGCCTGTCGTCCGGCAACGTCTGGCGGCGCGGCACCATGGCCGAGGGCACGTTCGACACCCACCGGGCGCTGCCGTTCGAGAACGTCCGGACCGACGTCACACTCGTCAACAACGGCCGCGTCGGCGGCTCGGCCGCCTCGGGGCCGCTGTTCGGCGCCCGCATCGCCCACTGGAACGTCCGCGTCACCGGCGGCGACCCGTACGCGGTCACGATCGCCGACGTCGCGCCCCGCAGCGTCACGGTCGGCGTCCGGGGCGTCACCGGCACCGTGAGCGGGCTGGTCCCGGACTTCGCCGGCGACCTGGAGAGCCTGCTCGCCGGGCACGGCGAGCGGCCCCAGGTCGCCGACCTGTACGCCGCCCAGCGCGCGCACCTGCGGCTGTGAGGCTCAGCCCTTGTAGTTGAACACCTGGCTGAGCGTGTGCCGCACCTCCACCAGGTCCCGCTGGTCGGCCATGACCTGGTCGATCGGCTTGTACGCCTCCGGGTGCTCGTCCACCAGGGCGGCCGCCCGGTCCGCGTTCCAGGTGCGGCCGCGCATCGCCTCGGCCAGCGAGCCGGCCGTCAGCCGCTTCCTGGCCTTGCTGCGCGACATCCGCCGCCCCGCGCCGTGCGAGCACGAGTCGTACGAGGCGGGGTTGCCGCGCCCGCGCACGATGTACGACCGCGTGCCCATCGACCCCGGGATCACGCCCTCGTCACCGGTGGCGGCCTTGATGGCGCCCTTCCGGGTGATCCACAGCTCCTTGCCGCCGTGGCTCTCCAACTGGGTGAAATTGTGGTGGCAGTTGATGACACGGACGCGCGATCCCTTGCCGACGACCCGGAACAGGGCGTCCACCAGCACCCGGTCCATCCGGGCGCGCGAGGCCATGGCGTAGCTCTGCGCCCACAGCATGTCCTCGACGTACGCCTCGAACTCCGGGGTGCCCTGGGTGAAGTAGGCCAGGTCGGGATCCTCCAGGCCCATGGCCTGGCGCCGCATCAGGCCCTTGGCGCCGACGATGTGCTGGGTGGCGAGCTGGTTGCCGATGCCGCGCGAGCCCGAGTGCAGCACCGTCCACACCCGCTCCCGCTCGTCCAGGCACACCTCGACGAAGTGGTTGCCCGACCCGAGGGTGCCGAACTGCACCGCCACCGTCTTCTCCTGCTTGGCCGTCAGATCGGTGTGCGGCAGCCCGAGGGCGCTCAGCGTGCGGTCCACGGACGGGTCGTCGTGGCCCTTGCCGACGCCGGCGGGGATGCGCCGCTCCACGAGCGGCATGAGCGCGTCGAGGCTGTCGGGCAGGTCGGCCGCGGTGAGGGTCGTCTCGGTGGCGACCATGCCGCAGCCGATGTCGACGCCCACGGCGGCCGGGATGATCGCGCCCTCGGTGGGGATGACCGAGCCGACCGTGGCGCCGATGCCGACGTGCGCGTCCGGCATCAGCGCGACGTGGCCGGCGACGAACGGCAGGCGTGCGGTGCGCGCGGCCTGCGTGATCGCGGCGTCGTCGATCTCGCTGGCCCACGAGAGCACGTTGGGTGCGGGCTGGTTCGGCATGTCCGAGGTCTCCTTTACTCGTCCGTGCCCCAGTGTGCCGCGATCATGACGAGAACCCCACTCCTTTTCCCGGCGCCCGCTCCGGGCCGGTCGGAGGGCCGAACAGCGGCAGGCACGCCTCCAGCCCGTCGATCCGGTGGCCGGGCGGCGTGCTCCACTCCCCGCGGTCCAGCCGCAGCCGCTGCTGCAGGGCCAGCTCGCCGCGGCGGCTGTGACGGACGAGACCGTCGTCCCGGTAGCCGAGCCGTCGCGAGACGCGCAGCGACGCGTGGTTGTCGAGGTACGCCTCCGACACGGCGCTCTCGGCCCCGAGCCCGTCGAACGCCAGATGCAGCGCGGCGCGGCGCATCTCGGTGCCGATCCCCAGGCCCTGGAAGCGCCGCCCGAGCCACGAGCCCGTCCGCACCTCCCGCGTGACCGCGAAGTCCACGGCCTCCACCTCCTGCACGCCCACCACCCGTCCCTCGAAGACGGTGACCAGCGGGCAGCTCCAGGCGGCGGGCGTCCAGCCGGCCCACTGCCGGAAGTGGTACTGCACGGTGCTGCGGGCGCGCTCCTCCGGTTCGGCGTCCGACCAGGGGTGGAGGAACGGCATGACCGCGGGGTCGTGGATGCCCTCGGCGGCCCGTCCGGCCAGCTCGTCCAGGTCGGCCAGCGAGGGCAGCCTGAGCTCCAGCCGGGGCGTCGTGATCGTCAGGGAGAAGAGCGGCCAGTGATACATGGTCCGGATGATGGCATCCCGTCCGGCATGCCCGGTACTCGATTTCCGGGGGGTGATGCCGGGGGGAATCGCGTGTGGTGTGCGGCTGTTGTCATGGGATACGGCACCATGTGACCAGCCGGGTTGGGGCTACGGCGGGGCCGGGCCGTAGGCTTGCCGTCCGGTGATCTGACAGGAGGTGACGCCCATGTTGCGGGACTCGTTCGGACGGGTGGCGACGGATCTGCGGGTGTCCCTCACGGACAAGTGCAACCTTCGCTGTACGTACTGCATGCCGCCCGAAGGGCTCGACTGGCTGCCCAACGCCCAGCTCCTGACCGCCGACGAGATCGTCCGGCTGGTCACGATCGGCGTCGAGCGGCTCGGCGTCACCGAGGTCCGCTACACCGGCGGGGAGCCGCTGCTGCGCCGCGAGCTGGTGGAGATCGTCGCCCGCACCACCGCGCTGAGCCCCCGGCCGCAGGTCTCCCTGACCACCAACGGCATCGGCCTGTCCAGGCTCGCCCGGCCGCTGGCGGAGTCCGGGCTCGACCGGGTCAACGTCTCGCTCGACACCCTCGACCGCGACACGTTCAAGCGGCTGGCGCACCGCGACCGGTTCACCGACGTGGTCGAGGGGATGGCCGCCGCCCACGACGCCGGCCTGCGCCCGGTCAAGGTCAACACCGTGCTCATGCGCGACGTCAACGACCACGAGGCCGTGCCGCTGCTGCGCTTCTGCCTCGACCAGGGGTACGAGCTGCGCTTCATCGAGCAGATGCCGCTCGACGCCCAGCACGGCTGGAGCCGCGAGGGCATGGTGACCGCCGACGAGATCCTCGACCGGCTCTCGGCCGCGTTCGACCTCACCCCCGACGACCTGGAGGAGCGCGGCAGCGCCCCGGCCGAGCGGTTCCTCGTGGACGGCGGGCCGGCCCGGGTGGGCGTGATCGGCTCGGTGACGCGGCCGTTCTGCGGCGCCTGCGACCGCGTCCGGCTCACCGCCGACGGCCAGGTGCGCAACTGCCTGTTCGCCACCGAGGAGTCCGACCTCAAGACGCCGATGAGGGACGGCGCCACGGACGAGGAGCTGGCCGCGCGCTGGACCGCCGCCGTGGCCCGCAAGCGCGCGGGACACGGCATCGACGACCCGTCGTTCCTGCAGCCGTCCCGCCCGATGTCGGCGATCGGCGGCTGAGGCTCAGTTCTCGGTCAGCGCCAGCTTCACCCCGAGCG
The DNA here is from genome assembly GCF_040605905.1 of Nonomuraea sp. NPDC005501. Classification (NCBI taxonomy): domain Bacteria; kingdom Bacillati; phylum Actinomycetota; class Actinomycetes; order Streptosporangiales; family Streptosporangiaceae; genus Nonomuraea; species Nonomuraea sp. NPDC005501. Next base: position 53,684 of record NZ_JBEXDT010000027.1, read on the forward strand.
CCAGGAACGCGCCGGCGAACACCCGGCGCATCCACGCCATCACCCGGGGACGTGAGATCACCTGACCCCGGATGGCCGCGGCGAACCATCCGTACCCGCAGAACACCACGAACGTCGCCAGCATGAACACCCCGCTCAGCTCCAGCATGCGCGCGAACGCCGCAGGCTCGTCCACGCTCACGAACTGCGGCAGGAACGCGAAGAAGAAGATCGACAGCTTGGGGTTGAGGATGTTCACCAGCACGCCGGAGGCGATCACCCGGCTTGCCGGGCGCGGGGCCGTCTCCGGCTCGACGCTGAGCGCCCCGCGCTCGCGCAGGGTCAGGACGGCCATGTAGAGCAGGTACGCCACGCCGAGGTACTTCAGCACCTGGAACGCCAGGGCGCTCGCGTGCAGGACGGCGGCCAGGCCGGTGATGGCGGCGGCCATGTGCGGCACGATGCCCAGGGTGCACCCGAGGGCGGCCACCATGCCGGCACGCCCGCCCCGGGCCAGGCCGGCGGCCATCGTGTAGAGCACACCGGTGCCGGGCGTGACGACGATGACGAGGGTGGTGAGGAGGAACTCGGTACTCATCGCGCCATCGGACCACTCCTGTCCCTTCTATGTCAATCGTTGTTGCCATAGAGGATGGCGGGCTCCCCGCGATTGCGGAGCAGCGGGCGGCGGGGCGCGGACGCCAGGCGCGGCGTCGCCGGACGCCCGGCGGGGTATCGGGACCGGGCGCGGACCGAGGTGCGTACGGTGAAGGCATGAGCGGTGGGTACGACGTGGTGGTGCTGGCCGGGGGAGAGGCGCGGCGGCTCGGCGGCGCCGACAAGCCCGGGCTCGTCGTGGGCGGGCGGACGCTGCTGGAGCGGGTCGTCGCCGCCGTTCCCGGGGCAGGACGGGTGGTGGTCGTCGGGCCCGAACGGGAGCTGCCCGGCGTGGTCTTCACCCGGGAGGACCCTCCGGGCGGCGGCCCGGTGCCCGCGCTCCGTGCCGGGCTGCGCGAGGTCACGGCGCCCAGGGTGGTCCTGCTGGCCGCCGACCTCCCGTTCCTGACCCCGGCCCACATCGCCACCCTCCTGTCCGCCATGCCCGCCACCCCCGATTGCCCCGCCGAGATCGTCGGCGGCCCTCCCGCGGCCGCCGACGTCCACCCCGCGCAGGCGCGAGACCCGTCCCTGGCACCCGGAGCGGCGGCGGCCCGGCCCACCGGTGCCCCGGAGCCCCCGGACGCGTACGAGGGCCGTGGGTGCGCCCCGGGCGACGGCGGCGAGGAGGCGGCACGGCCGGCCGGGGTGGTGGCGGTCGACGGTGACGGGCGCGAGCAGTGGCTGCTGGGCGGGTGGGAGGCCGCGCCGCTGCGGGCGGCGCTCGGCCGGTACGGCGGGCGGTCCCTGCGCGGCCTGCTGGCCCCCCTCGTCGCGGCCCGCGTGGCGCTGCCCGAGCGGGCCTGGTTCGACTGCGACACAATGGACGACCTGGACGAAGCCCGCCTCGGTGACACGACCCGTGTCCCCTTCCCGACGACAGGAGGAGGCGCGACGCCCACTGTGTGACGGCCGTGACGCGGCAGGACGTGCCGCGAGGCCGTGGCGTGCGGGGGCGTCCGCGCCGCACAACCGTATGAACGTGCTGAACGAGTGGACCGCGCTGGCCTGCAAGGAGCTGGGCGTCGACCCGGCCCGCGTCGACCGCGACCTGATCCTGGAGCTGACCAAGGAGGTGGCGCACGGCGTGGCCCGGCCTGCCGCCCCGCTGACCGCCTACCTGCTCGGCCTGGCAGAGGGCGCCGGCACCGCGCCCGAGGACGCCGTCGCCCGCCTCACCGCCCTGGCGCGCGACTGGGGACAGGCCACGCCCCAGACGCTGACTGGCGACTGACACTCCAACGAACTCTTCATGTCAAGCGCTGCGCGAACCTGAAAGTTTCCTGGCAATTATGGACGCGACGGAGCGAAAACGATTTCGGGAAAGGGGCCCTATCACACGGGTGGCGTCGTCGCCGGACTGATCATCTACGGCGCGGATTTCCCCGGGAAAGGGCGACGCCGGGTGGTTACGGGGGCAAACCACCCGGCGTCGCTTCATCGGCGTTCCGACGGGGGCCCGGAACGCCGGCACCAGCACTCCGACGGGGGACCGGAGTGCTGGCTAAAGCGTACACCTACAACCCATGGGATGCGTCAAGACTTAGTCACGACCCGATCTCGCGTCGGTGCCTCGGTATCTCGCTTTGGTTAGCTTCCGGTGTCTGAAAGGTGGGAGGAGGGACATCCATCCCCCTCTCATTGGCTCCGATTACGGCTATGTATGGCAAAAAGACTGCGCCCGCGATGAACAGCAGCCTGTACGGCCACGGCACGGGCACCACGACGGCCAGGATCAGGCAGATCGTCCGGATGCCCATCTTGATCAGGTAGCTCACCTCGCGGCGCTGGATGTCCGCGCTCAGCGAGGGTCTGGCGTCCGTCACCTGATGAACGTCGTTCTTCCTGCGCCAGATCCTCATATGTCCCACCGTAGACCTCGGAGGGGCGCCGGGCGACGGCTGCCCGGCCCTGGAAGACGGGTCATGCGATCATGGCTTTCGAGTAAGGAGGATGTGGAGATGACGGACCGAACGTACCGGGTCACCGAGATAGTCGGGACCTCGGCCGAAAGCGTCGACGAGGCCATCCGCAACGGCATCCGGCGCGCCTCGCAGACGCTGCGTCACCTCGACTGGTTCGAGGTGACGGAGGTGCGCGGGCACATCGAAGGGGGAGAGGTCGCCCACTACCAGGTGGGCATGAAGGTGGGCTTCCGGCTGGAGGACACCTGACGTCGCACGGGCGACGTCGCACGGCGACGGCCGCGCCCGCCGGGGGAGGCGGGCGCGGGCCGGCGGGTCAGCTCGCCTGGCTGACCGTCGACATGTTGAAGTCGGGCACCCGCAAGGCCGGCATGACCGCCCGGGTCCAGTAGTCGTTCCACTCCCGGGGCAGCGTCTGCCCGCTCGATCCCACCTCCGACACGCGGCCGAGCAGGTCCACCGGGCTCTCGTTGAACCGGAAGTTGTTCACCTCGCCCACGACCTCGCCGTCCTCGACGAGGTAGACGCCGTCACGGGTCAGCCCCGTCACGAGCAGCGACTGCGGGTCCACCTCGCGGATGTACCACAGGCAGGTCAGCAGCAGGCCGCGCCGCGTGGAGGCGATCATCTCCTCCAGCGACCGGCCGCCCTCGCCACCGGTCATGATCAGGTTGCCGATCGACGGCGTCACCGGCATGTCGCTGAGCTGCGCGGAGTAGCGGGTCTGCGGCAGCGCCTCCAGCCGCCCGTCCCGCAGCCACGCGGTGGGCTCCAGCGGCAGGCCGTTGTCGAACACCGACGCCTCGCGGCTCGGCCCGTGCGCCACCACGAACGGCGCGCACTCCAGCCCCGGCGCCGACGGGTCGCCCGCCAGCGTGATCGGCAGCTCGGCCAGCCGCTCGCCCACCCGGGTGCCGCCGCCCGGCCTGGAGAACACCGAGCGGCCGTCGAGCGCGTCCCTGGCGCCCGCCGACCAGTACATGTAGATCATGAGGTCGGACACGGCGCTCGGCGGCAGCAGCGTCTCGTAACGGCCCGCCGGCAGGTCGATCCGGTTCTTGGCCCATTCGAGCCGCCGGGCCAGCGACGAGTCGAGCCCCGTCACGTCCACGTCGGAGAAGTCGCGCGTCGCCACGCCCGTCCACGCCGACCGCTTCAGGTCGGCCGACTTGGCGTTCAGCTCCAGCCGGCCCGACGGCTGGTCGTGGCGCAGCCGCAGCCCCGCCGACGTGCCCAGGAACGTCGTCGTACGGGAGTGCTCGGCGAAGCCGTACAGCTTCCTGCCGCCCGACTCGGCGGCGGCGAACGCCTCGCCCAGCGCCGGCGCGAACCCCTCGAACACCCCGATGTCCGTGGGCGCCACCGGCTCACCCCACGACGGGCTGGCCGGCACCCCCTCGACCAGCGGCCGGGCGTCCTCGGCCGGCCGGGCCTCGCGCGCCGCCCGGTCGGCCGCCGCCACCACGTCGGCGAGCTGGCCGGGCCGTACGGCGGCGCGGGACACCACGCCGACGCCCTCGCCCACGACGGAGATCACGGTCAGCCGCGACGAGTGGGCGACGCCGTTGGTGGTGAGGGTGTTGCCCGCGAAGCGCAGGTTGGCGGTGGAGCTCTCGTCGGCGAGCACCATGCAGCCGTCGGCCCCCGACAGCTCCAGGGCCCGCTCCACCATGTCCTGCGGCGAACCGCCGGTGATGCGCTCGCTCACTTCTTGCCACCCTCCTGCACGGTGTTGAGGATCCGCACGCCCCGGAACAGCGCCGAGGGGCATCCGTGGCTGACCGGGGCGACCTGCCCCGGCTGGCCCTTGCCGCAGTTGAAGGCGCCGCCGAGCACGTACGTCCCCGGCCCGCCCACCGCCTCCATGGACTGCCAGAAGTCGGTCGTCGTCGCCTGGTAGGCGAAGTCGCGCACCTGCCCGGCCAGCCGGCCGCCGACGATGCGGTAGGCCCGCTGCCCGGTGAACTGGAAGTTGTAGCGCTGCATGTCGATCGACCAGCTCTTGTCGCCCACGATGTAGAGGCCGTGCTCCACGCCCGCGATCAGCTCCTCCGTGGACGGTCCGTCCGGGGCCGGGGCGAGCGAGACGTTCGCCATGCGCTGGATCGGCATGTGGCCGGGCGAGTCGGCGAAGGCGCAGCCGTTGGAGCGGCCGAACCCCTTCATCAGCGCCATCCGCCGGTCGAGCTGGTAGCCGACCAGGATCCCGTCGCGCACGATGTCGAACGACTGCCCCTGCACGCCCTCGTCGTCGTAGCCGACCGTGGCCAGGCCGTGCTCGACCGTGCGGTCGCCGGTCACGTTCATGACCGGCGACCCGTACACCAGCTCCCCGAGCTGGTCGAACGTGGCGAAGCTGGTGCCCGCGTAGGCCGCCTCGTAGCCGAGCGCCCGGTCCAGCTCCGTGGCGTGGCCGATCGACTCGTGGATCGTCAGCCACAGGTTGGACGGGTCGATCACCAGGTCGTGCTCGCCCGCCTCGACCGACGGCGCGGCCAGCTTCTCCGCCAGCAGCTCGGGAAGCTGCGCCAGCTCGGCCGCCCAGTCCCAGCCGGTGCCGGTCAGGTACTCGTAGCCCCGGCCGACCGGCGGCGCGATCGTCGACATGTCGTCGAAGCCGCCGCCCGCGGCCTTCATCGCGTTGAGGACGGGATGCAGGCGCACCCGCTGCTGCGTGGTGACCGTGCCGGCCGAGTCGGCGTAGAACTTCTGCTCCTTGACCTGGAGCAGCCGGGCCGAGACGTGGTCGGCCCCCTTCAGCAGCTCCGCCGACCAGTCGGCCAGCAGCGCGACCTTGTCGGCCGACGGCACCGTGAACGGGTCCACCTCGTACGAGGAGACCCACGTCACCTCGCGGTGGGCGGGCTCGGGCGCCAGCTCGATCGGCTCCCTGTTGATCGGCGCGCTCACCTCCGCCACGCGCACCGCCTGCTCGGCCACCGCCGCGGCCGCCTCCGGGGTGAGGAGGATGCCGGAGGCGAAGCCCCACGTGCCGCCCTTGACGACACGCACGGCGTAGCCCAGGTCGTCGGCGTCCATCGCGCCTTCGAGCCGGGCGTCGTAGAGGCTCATTGACTCGGCCCTGACGCGTTCGAGCCGGAAGTCGGCGTGCTCGGCACCCAGGTCGCGGGCGCGTTGCAGGGCGGCGTCCGCCAGCTGCCGCAGCGGCAGCTCCAGGAAATCGGGGTCCATCTGGCGCATGTCCACGATCCTAACCCTGTGATCTTGTCTGCCCCGGACAAGCGCATACCAGCCGGTAGGAGATAGCGTCAGGTCCCATGGCACGCTCTGTACTCGTCACCGGGGGCAATCGCGGCATCGGCCTCGCGATCGCCCGAGAACTCGCCGCGGCCGGCGACGCCGTCGCGGTCACCTACCGCTCGGGGGAGCCCCCGGAGGGGCTGTTCGGCGTCCGGTGCGACGTGACCGTCATGGCCGACGTCGAGGCCGCCTTCGACAAGGTGGAGGCCGAGCACGGGCCCGTCGAGGTGCTGGTGGCCAACGCCGGCATCACCAAGGACACCCTGCTGGCGATGATGAAGGAGGACACCTTCACCGACGTCATCGACGCCAACCTGACCGGCGCCTACCGGGTCGCCAAGCGGGCCATCCGGCCGATGATGAAGCTCAAGCGCGGGCGCGTCATCCTCGTCTCCTCCGTCGTCGCCCTGTCCGGCTCCGCCGGCCAGACCAACTACGCCGCCTCCAAGGCCGGGCTCATCGGGTTCGGCCGGTCCATGGCCCGCGAGTACGGCTCGCGCGGCATCACGGTCAACGTGGTCGCGCCCGGCTTCGTGCGGACCGACATGACGGCCGGCCTGGACGAGGAGGCCATCGTCAAGAACATCCCGCTCGGGCGGCAGGCGTCGCCGGGCGAGGTCGCGCGCGTCGTCCGCTTCCTGGCGAGCGACGACGCCTCCTACATCACCGGGGCCGTGATCCCCGTCGACGGCGGACTTGGAATGGGGCACTGACGTGGGCATTCTCGAAGGCAAGCGGATCCTCGTGACGGGGGTCCTGACCGACGCCTCCATCGCGTTCTCGGTGGCCAAGCTGGCCCAGGAGGAGGGCGCCACGGTGGTGCTCACCGGCTTCGGCCGGCTCAGCCTGGTCGAGCGCATCGCCAAGCGGCTGCCGCACCCCGCCCCGGTGCTGGAGCTCGACGTGCAGAGCACCGAGCACCTCGACACCCTGGCCGACCGGGTCGGCGAGCACGTCGACGGGCTCGACGGCGTCGTGCACTCCATCGGCTTCGCCCCGCAGACCGCGCTCGGCGGCAACTTCCTCAACACCACGTGGGAGGACGTCTCCACCGCCCTGCACGTGTCCACGTACTCGTTCAAGTCGCTGGCGGTCGCCTGCCTGCCGCTGATGAAGGAGGGCGGCGCGGTCGTCGGCCTCGACTTCGACGCCACCAAGGCGTGGCCCGTCTACGACTGGATGGGCGTGGCCAAGGCCGGTCTGGAGTCCGCCTCCCGCTACCTGGCCCGCGACCTCGGCAAGCAGGGCATCCGGGTCAACCTCGTCGCGGCCGGGCCGCTGCGGACGATGGCGGCCAAGTCGATCCCCGGCTTCAAGGAGTTCGAGGACAGCTGGCCGGAGAAGGCGCCGCTCGGCTGGGACCTGGGCGACACGGTGCCGGCGGCCAAGGCGTGCGTCGCGCTGATGTCCGACTGGTTCCCGGCGACGACGGGCGAGATCGTCCACGTCGACGGCGGCGTCCACGCGATCGGCGCCTGACCGCCCCTTAATCGGGCCGCCCCCGCCGGACAGGCCCCTGTCCAGGCCGGCTCGTCCTCGGGCCGGTCCCGCGTCAGGCCAGGCGGTGGCGGCCGTTGGCGGCCGTCGACGGCTCGAACGGGATCGAGTCGGCCCGGTCCGCCCGCTGCCGCCGCTGCTGCACCACCCGCGTGGCCGCCACCGCCGACAGCAGCAGCGCGATCGTCAGCGCCGTGCCCAGCACGTCCGAGGCCGGGGTGCTGGGCCGTACCACCTGCTGGTCGCGCATCGGCGCCGTCAGCTCGCGCACGAGGGGCTGCGGCCACAGCAGGTCGATGCGGGCCTCGTCGGGGTCGGCCTCCGGCTCCTCGCCGACCCGCTCCTCCCGGGTGTCCATCAGGTACGGCTGGCTCTCCGGCTGCCTCGCGGAGCGGGTGGGCGCGGCCGTGGGCACCGCGGCGTGCTGCTTGTCGTCCTTGCGCTGGCGGGCCGTACCGGAGCGCGTCGGCTGCTCCGGCTGCCCGGTGCGCCGTTCGGCGGGCGGCTGTTCGGTGGCGCGCGGCGCGGGCGTCACGCCGTCGTCGTGGACGCTCTGGTCGTCGCAGGCCAGCACCGGCAGGCAGACGTCCGCCAGCTTCTCGGGCAGCAGCGTGGTGGTGGCGGACGGCTCCGGGTCGGCCTTCCTGGCCTGGCCCGGCCTGGCCGTTGGCACGGCCTCGCCGACCTTGCCGAGCACCTTGCCCGTGGTGTCGTCCACCGTGTCGGTCAGGCCCTTCGCCCTGCCTCCGGTCACGGTGTCGACGGTGTCGGTGACCTTGCCCACCGTGTCGCAGAGCGTGCCGGTCACGCCGCCGAGTAAGCCGCCCCCCTGGGGGCAGTCGTCCGCGGCGGCCGGCCCCGCGAGCGTGACCGTGAGGGCCACGGTGACCGCGGTCGCCGCCAGTGCCGTCGCCAGGACACCGGCCGCCGTCACGGTCCTGCTCCCCATCGGTCCGTCCCCTCCCGCATCGCCTTGGATTGAAATCTTTACGGACATCGCCGCCGAGACGCAGGTGTTTTCCGCCAAAGTTGCGATTCGGTATCGACTAGTGATACGCGAGCCCGACTCCCGTTCAGCCGGTCAGTCCAGGGACGAGACGTCGTCCAGGGCCTCGCGGATCTCGCGGGGCAGCACGACCTCCTCCGCCGCCAGTATCCCGGCCAGCTGCGCCCGGGTGCGGGCCCCCACGATCGCCGAGGCCACCCCGGGCTGGTCGCGCACCCACGACAGCGCCACGGCCAGCGGCGACACGCCGAGCCCGTCGGCGGCCGTCATGACCGACTCCACCACCCGCCGGCTGCGCTCGTCCAGGTACGGCCGGACGAAGTCGGCGAAGTGCGGCGTCGCGGCCCGCGAGTCGGCCGGGATGCCGGTGCGGTACTTGCCGGTCAGCACCCCCCGCCCCAGCGGCGACCAGGCCAGCACCCCGGCGCCCACGTGGTCGGCGGCCGGCAGCAGCTCCCGCTCGGGTTCGCGGGCCAGCAGGGAGTACTCGGCCTGGGCGGAGGTGATCGGCACGCGCCCCGGGATGGAGCGCTGGGCGACGCCCGCGGCGGCGAGCTGCCAGCCGGTGTAGTCGCACACCCCCGCGTAGACGGCCCGGCCGGAGGAGACGATCGCGTCGAGCGCGGCGAGGGTCTCCTCCAGCGGCACCTCCTCGTCGTAGGTGTGGAGCTGCCACAGGTCGACGTAGTCGACGCCGAGCCGGGCCAGTGACTCGTCCACGGCGGCCACGAGGTGACGGCGGGAGGCGTCGCGGGGCCGGCGGCCGAGCGGCGTCACCACGGCCTTGGTGGAGATCACCAGCTCGGAGCGCGGCACCGTGTCGCGCACCAGCCGGCCGAGCAGCCGCTCGGCGTCGCCGCCGGTGTAGACGTCGGCCGTGTCGACGAGCGTGCCCCCCGCGTCCATGAAGGTGCGGAGCTGTGCCGAGGCCTCGTCGGCGTCGGTGTCACGCCCCCAGGTCATCGTGCCGAGCCCCACCCGGGACACCGACAGGCCGCTACGGCCGACATAGCGCTGCTGCATGATCCCGCCAGGTTACCGTCCGGGCCGGGGAAAAACCGTGATCCCGGCCTGCGACACTTGGTTCGTGACCACGCTGCTTCTGGCCCGCCACGGCCTCACCGCCCTCACGGGGCCCGTCCTGGCCGGCCGCACCCCGGGGGTCCACCTGAGCGACGAGGGCCGGCGGCAGGCCGAGGCGCTGGCCGGCCGCATCGCGGGCGTGCGCCTGGACGCGGTGGTCTCCAGCCCGCTGGAGCGGTGCGTGGAGACCGCGACGGCCGTGGCCGCCGACCGCGCGACGGCCGTGAAGACCGACGACCGGTTCGTGGAGTGCGGCTACGGCACGTGGACCGGCCGCCCGCTGGAGGAGCTGGCCAAGGAGCCGTTGTGGCGGGTCGTGCAGGCCCACCCGAGCGCGGCCGTCTTCCCCGACGGGGAGCCGCTGGCCGACGTGCAGCACCGGGCGGTGGCGGCGGTGCGGGAGTGGAACGCGCGCCTGGGGGAGAAGGCCGTCTACCTCGTGTGCAGCCACGGCGACGTGATCAAGGCGATCGTGGCTGACGCGCTGGGCCTCCACCTCGACCAGTTCCAGCGGATAACCGCTGATCCGGCCGCGCTCACTGTGATTCGATATACCCCCTTGCGTCCCTTTCTCCTCAGGCTTAACGATATGGGGGAATTGCGGCTCCCCGAGGATTCGGAGGAGAAAGACGGGGGAGAAAACATCACCGGGAGCGATGCCGCCGTCGGCGGCGGACCCGGGACCACGTAAGGTCAGGCTATGCCGGTCTTCGACTACGACCCACCAGAGAGGTTCGTGGCCGGTGCCCTGGGGCAACCGGGCGCCCGAGCCTTCTTTCTGCAGGCCAGAGCCGAGGGCAGACTGACCACGGTCGCGCTGGAGAAGCTCCAGGTCGCCGCGCTCGCGGGCAGGCTCGACGAGCTGCTCGACGAGGTGCTGCGGCGCAGCGGGGGCACCGCGCACGTGCCGGCCCTCGCACCCGCCGACCTCGCCGACGACGACCCCCTCGACGTTCCGCTCTCCGAGGACTTCCGGGTGGGCACCATGGCGCTCGCCTGGGACCCCGAGACCTCGCAGGTGGTGATCGAGGCGCAGGAGATGGTCGAAGAGGAGGACCTCGACGTGCCCGATCCCGCGGTGCTGCGGGTCCACATCAGCGCCGGGGCCGCGCGGGCCTTCACCGCGCGCGCCCTGCGGCTCGTCGCCGCGGGGAGGCCACCCTGTCCCCTGTGCGGCCAGCCCCTCGACGCCGAGGGGCACATCTGTGTCCGGCTCAACGGCTACCGCGGGGGTGAGGCGGCCTCATGAGCGCCCCGGAGAGCGAGCCCGCCGTCAGGCACTCGCACACGCCGGTCATGGACGAGGAGAGCGCGCTGAAGCTCCTCCGTGACGGGCGCCTCGACGTGGTGGGGCGCCTGGTCGAGGCGACCAACCTGACGCTCTACTGCTCCGTCACGCTCGCCGGGCAGACCGTCGCCTGCGTCTACAAGCCCGTACGCGGGGAGCGCCCGCTGTGGGACTTCCCCGACGGCACCCTCGCGGCCCGCGAGGTGGCGGCCTTCGAGGTGTCCCAGGCGACCGGCTGGCAGATCGTGCCGCCGACCGTCTACCGCGACGGGCCGTTCGGCCCCGGCATGTGCCAGCTCTGGATCGACACCGAGCGCGAGATCGACCTGATGCGGCTGGTGCGCAGCCGCAACCCGGTGGTGCGGCGGATGGCGGTGTTCGACGCCGTGGTCAACAACGCCGACCGCAAGGGCGGCCACCTGCTGCCGCTGCCCACCGGCCACGTGTACGGCGTCGACCACGGCGTCTGCTTCGCCGCCGAGGACAAACTGCGCACCGTGCTGTGGCAGTGGCGCGGCAAGCCGCTGGCGCGCGAGGCCGTCGCCGTGCTGGCCAAGCTGGAGCGCGACCTGGAGGCGGGCGCGCTCGGGCGCCGGCTGCGGGAGCTGCTCACGCCGGCCGAGGTGGAGGCGACCTGGCAGCGGGTCAGGCGGCTGCTCGACACCGGCGTCCACCCGTCGCCGTCGGAGGACTGGCCCGCCATCCCCTGGCCGCCCATCTAGCGGCGTTCACTACTCTTTGCCTCATGTGCACCGTGATCGTGAAGACAGGGTGGCCACTGACCCTCCTGTTCGTGCGCGACGAGTACGCCGACCGGCCCTGGGAGGGGCCGGGCGAGCACTGGCCCGACCGCTACCCCGGCGTGATCGGCGGTCGCGACCTCAAGGCGGGCGGCACCTGGCTGGCGCTCCACCCCACGGCCCACCGCGCGGCCGCCCTGCTCAACGGCTGCGGCGTCACGGCTGCCGAGGCCACCCGGGTCTCCCGCGGCGACCTGGCCCTGCGCGCCGCCGCCACCGGCACCCTGCCGGGCGACCCGCCCCGTGCGGACGTCCCCGCGGAGGTGAGCCTGTCCGAGGCGGACCTCACCGTGTACGACCCCTTCTTCCTCCTCCTCGTCGAACCGCCGGGAGCGCGGCTGGCCGGCTGGGACGGCGAGCGGCTGACCGTCACCCGCGTGCCCGACGGCACCAACATGATCGTCAACGCGGCGGGACTCGACCCCGCCCATCCCCGCGTCGTCGCCAACCTGCCGCGCTTCCGGGCCGGTGACTGGCGCGTCCCGGGGGAGGAGGCGCCGTCCGCCGACCCCGAGTCGCTCCTGGTCCGCCACGAGACGCCCGAGGGCAAGATCCTCACGTCGCTGTCGGCCATGCGGGTCACGCTGGCCGCCGGAGATGTGACGTACGACTTCACGGACTTGACCGCCGAACGGGACAGATAGGCTCGAAGCTATGAGATCGTGGTCCGCCCCGAACGTCCCCAAGCTGCCCGGTCAGAGCGTCCCGCTGCGGCTCCACGACACGGCCACCGGGCAGGTCCGCCCTACCGATCCCGGCCCCACGGCCCGGATGTACGTGTGCGGCATCACCCCCTACGACGCCACCCATCTCGGTCACGCCAACACCTACCACGCCTTCGACCTGGTCGGCCGCGTGTGGCGCGACGGCGGCCACGACGTCCACTACACGCAGAACACCACCGACGTCGACGACCCGCTCCTGGAGCGCGCCGAGCAGACCGGCATCGCCTGGCAGGACCTGGCCGAGCGGGAGATCGAGCTGTTCCGCACGGACATGGAGGCGCTGCGCATCGTGCCGCCACGCGAGTACGTGGGCGTCACCGAGGTCGTCGGCCGCGTCGCCGAGCTGATCGCGTCCCTGTCCGCCAAGGGCGTCACCTACGAGCTGGACGGCGACGTCTACTTCAGCTCGGCCGACGCCCCCAAGTTCGGTCAGGTGTCCGGGTACGGCGAGAACGAGATGCTGGAGCTGTTCGGCGAGCGGGGCGGTGACCCCGACCGGCCGGGCAAGCGCCACCCCCTCGACTGGTTGCTGTGGCGGGCCGAGCGGCCGGGCGAGCCGGCGTGGGACTCGCCGCTGGGCCGGGGCCGGCCCGGCTGGCACATCGAGTGCACCGCGATCGCGCTCGACCACCTGGGCGCCGGCTACGACGTGGCCGGCGGCGGCACGGACCTGATCTTCCCGCACCACGAGTGCGGCGCCTCGGAGGGGCACGCGGCGACCGGCGAGTGGCCCTTCGCCAAGTTCTACACCCACGCCGGCATGGTCGCCCTCGACGGCGAGAAGATGTCGAAGTCCAAGGGCAACCTTGTGTTCGTGTCGCGGCTGCGCCGGGAGCACGACCCGATGGCGGTCCGGCTGGTCCTGCTGGCCCACCACTACCGCGCCGACTGGGAGTACACCCCGGAGCTGATGGAGCGGGCGGAGCGGCGGCTGGCCCGCTGGCGCGAGGCGGCGGCGCTGCCGTCGGGGCCGCCCGCCGACGAGCTGCTGGCGCTGGTGCGGGAGCGGCTCGCCGACGACCTCGACGCGCCGGGCGCGCTGGCCGCCATCGACGCCTGGGCCGAGCGGGCGCTCGCGGGGGAGGGGGCCGACGCCGGAGCGCCGGCCCTGGTCCGCGACCTGTCCGACGCCCTGCTCGGCGTCGCCCTCTAGCGGAGGCGCTCCGGCTCGGACGGGGATGCCTCACACCAGGAGACGGCGTGACGGGATGATCTCGGCCGACATGTTGCGCTCCATCATGCGCAGCGCGGCCCGGCCGAGATCCCCGTGGACCGGCGCCACGCAGTCGGGCGGCACCACCACGTCGAACTCCCGCACGTACGCGTCCAGCGCGCTGTAGAGGACGCACTGCTCGGTCACCTGCCCGGCCAGCAGCACGGTGCCGATCCCGCGCTGCCGCAGCATGTGCTCCAGGGCGGTGCCGTAGAAGGCGCTGTGGCGGACCTTGGCCAGGAACGCGCAGTCCCTCGGCGGCACGATCGGCCGCACCAGGTCGGGCCGGCGCCCCTTCAGCGCCCGCGTCACGAGATCCTCCCGGGTGGCGGCGAAGTCGCCGTAGTTGTCGTTGACGTAGATCAGCTCCACGTCGTCGCGCCGGTGCGCCCGCCCCGCCAGCTCGGCGAGCTTGGGCACGATCGGCTCCACCCCGTGCACGAGCCGGTCGGCGTCCTCGTGCTCGTACGGGTTCAGCATGTCGAGCACGATCATCGCGATTCCCGGCATCCTCGGACCACCACCCCCCGACGCCACGCTCAGGCGCCCAGCCGCTCCAGCTTGCCGTGGCCCGCCAGCTCGGCGGCGAACCAGTCGATGGTCCGGCGCAGCCCCTCCGCGGCGGGCACCGCGGCCCGCCAGCCGAGCCGCTCGGCCGCCAGCGTCGTGTCCGGCCGGCGCACCATCGGGTCGTCGGCCGGCCGTTCGATGAACTCGATCGGCGACGACGACCCGGTCAGCTCCTTGATCAGCGTGGCCAGCTCCAGCATGGTCAGCTCGCCGGGGTTGCCGATGTTCACCGGGCCGGCGAAGTCGCTCCCGGCCATGGCCAGGACGCCCGTGACCGTGTCGTCGACGTAGCAGACGGACCGGGTCTGCCCGCCGTCGCCGGTGATCGTGATCGGCTCGCCCAGCAGCGCCTGCCGGATGAAGGTCGGGATCGCCCGGCCGTCGAAGGGCCGCATGCGCGGGCCGTACGTGTTGAAGATCCGCACGATGCCGGTGTCGGTGTCACGGGAGTGCCGGTAGGCGGTCGTCAGCGACTCGGCGAAGCGCTTGGCCTCGTCGTACACGCTGCGCGGCCCGACCGGGTTGACGTTGCCCCAGTACGTCTCCTTCTGCGGGTGTTCCAGCGGGTCGCCGTACACCTCGCTGGTGGAGGCCAGGACGAACCGGGCGCCCTTCTCCCGTGCGAGCCCCAGCGCGTGCAGCGTGCCGACGCTGCCCACCCGCAGCGTCTCGATGGGGTAGCGGAGGTAGTCGGCGGGGGAGGCGGCCGAGGCGAAGTGCAGCACCAGGTCCAGCCGGTCGGGCACGTGGACGTACCCGGTCAGGTCGCACTCGATGATGCGGAACTGGGGGCGATCGATCAGATGCTCGACGTTGCGCGGCCCGCCGGTGAGGAAGCTGTCCATGCAGATGACCTCGGCTCCCTGGCCGAGCAGGCGTTCGCACAGGTGGGAGCCGAGAAAACCGGCTCCACCGGTAACCAGAGCCCTCATGAGGTGACCTCCATCACGGCCTCGACGACTTCGGAGACTTCGATCCGCAGCAGGCCGGGGTCGACCCGGTCGCCGTGCGGGTCGCCGGCCAGCCCGGCCCACAGCGCGACGTGCCGCCAGCCGGGCGGCGGCCCCCACCATGCGGGCGGCACCGGCCCGAACAGCACCACCGACGGCACGCAGAACGCGGTCGCCAGGTGCCCCACGCCCGTGTCGCCGCACACGACGAGCCGGGCCCGGCCCACCAGGTCGATCAGCCCGGCCAGGTCGGTGCGGCCGGCGAGCACCCGCCCGGCGGGCAGCCCGGCCAGCTCCGCCACGCGCGTGGCGATGGCCTCCTCCTCGGCGTTGCCGGTGACGACGACCTGGCCCACGGAGCCCTCCAGGGCCGCGGCCACCTGCGCGAACCGCTCGGGCGGCCAGCGGCGCGACGGGAAGGCGGCGCCCGGGTGGACGACCACGGGCCCGGTCCGGTCCGACACGCCCAGCGTCAGGTCCGACGGGTCGGTCTTGACGCCGTACCACTCCAGCATGTCGCACCAGCGCCGCACCTCGTGCACGCCCTCCCGCCACGGCGGGCCGTCGGTGTGGCTCAGCAGCCGCCCGGGCCGGGTACGGCGCAGCGCCTCGACGCTCTGCGGGCCCTTGCCGTGCAGGTTGATGGCCACGTCGGGCCGTTCGACCGGCACCGGGCCGGGACCCCGCACGTCGATCAGGTCGTCGACGGCCCCGGTCAGCGGGATGAGCGGCCGCAGCGCGGCCGGCGCCGCGAGCGTGATCCGGTGGACGGGGAACTCCTGGCGCAGCGCGCGCAGCGCGGGCACGGCCGTGAGCAGGTCGCCCAGGCCGAGCCCGCGCAGCGCGACGAGTTCTAGGGCCATGACGTCTCCGTCGAGGGGCACACGACCAGTTCCCTGACCTCGCACCCGGCGGGCTGCCCGAGCGCGAACACGATGGTCCGCGCCACGTCGGCCGGATCGTTCAGGCCCGCGTCGGGACCGGGTTTGTACTGCTCCGGCCGGCCGTCGAAGAACGCGGTCCGCATGCCGCCGGGCACCAGGAGCGTCACGCCCACCTGCCCGGCCAGCTCGACGGCCAGCGCCCGGGTGAAGCCCACCACGCCGAACTTCGACGCGCAGTACGCGGTGGCGTCGCTGAGCGGCCGCAGCCCCAGCGTGGAGGCGCAGGTGACGACCTTGCCGCGCGACGTCCTCAGGTACGGCAGCGCCGCGCGCACGACCGAGGCGGTGCCCAGCAGGTTGACCATGATCACGCGGTCCCAGTCGTCGGCGGCCACGTCCTCCAGCCGCCCGCAGGCGTCGACGCCCGCGGCGGTGACCACGGCGTCGAGCCCGCCGGCCCGCTCGGCCAGCTCGCGCACGGCCCGCTCGGCCTCGGCCCGGTCGGACAGGTCGGCGACCACGTGATCGACGCCCTGCCCGGGCTCGCGCACGTCGGCGACCAGCGGCCGCCAGCCCTCCTTGGCCACGGCCTCGGCGGTGGCCAGGCCCAGGCCCGAGGCCCCTCCGGTGATGAGGACGTTCATGTGCTCTCCTTCTCGTGGCGGTTTCTCGTGGCGGTACGGCTTCCGCGCACCGCGGGAGCCCGGCCGGCGCGGCTCAGCGGATCTCCCTGATGAGGTTGGTCGTGGAGCGGCCCGGCAGGCTGCTGAGGACGACGATCTCGGCGCCGAGCCGGTCGAGGATCTCGGCCTCGGGCAGCACGTCGCCCTCGTAGTCGCCGCCCTTGACCCACACGTCCGGCCTGAGCCGCTCGATGGCCGCGGCCGGGGTGTCCTCGTCGAACACCAGCACCGCGTCCACGCAGGCCAGCGCCCGCAGCACCTCGACCCGGTCGCGGACGTCCACGATGGGCCGGGTCGGGCCCTTGAGCCGGCGGACGGAGTCGTCGGAGTTGACGCACACCACCAGGGCGTCGCCGAGCGCGCGGGCCCGCCGCAGCAGGCTGACGTGGCCGGCGTGCAGCAGGTCGAAGCAGCCGCCGGTGGCGATGAGCCGCCCGCCGTACGCGCGGGTCAGCTCGGCCACCTCCAGCGCGGTGCGCGGCCGGTCGCCGAGCTCCTGCTCCTGGGTGCGGATGGAGGCGGCGCCACCCCGCTCGACGAAGCGCGACGCCTCGCCCACGCCGATGGTGACCGCCTCCTCCACGCCGGAGCCGTCGCGCAGCGCGAGCGCGGAGGCGGCGGCCAGCCGGTCCCCGGCGCCGCACACGTCCTGCCCGGAGGCGGACACCGGCGCCGGCACCTGGGTGAGCACGCCGCCCTGGCGGGCCAGCGCCGCGCCGCGCACGCCGAGCGTGACGGCCACGGCCCGCGCCCGCAGCGAGCGCATGAGGTGGCGGGCCGCCTGGTCGGGGCCCTCGTACGGGACGTCGCACATGAGGCGGGCCTCGGCCTCGCTGGGCGTCAGCAGCGCGCACCCGGGCACCGGCTCCTGGCCGAGCGGGTGCGGGTCCCACACGAGCGGCACATCCAGCCCGCGCAGGGCCTCGCGCACCGCCCGGGCGACGCCCCGGCCGTAGTCGGACACGAGCACGGCCCCGGCCTGGCGCAGCGCCGCGGCGACCTCCTCGCCCGCCGCGTGCCGGGCCCTGCCGTCGCCGGAGTCGACGCGCACCAGCGTCTGCCCCCGCGCCCGGACGCGGGTCTTGCGCACGGTGCCGCCGCGCAGCGGCAGCCGCACCAGCTCCACCTCGCCGGCCAGCAGCCCGCACAGGCGCCGCCCGTCCTGGTCGTCGCCGATCGCGGTGACGAGCACCACGTCGGCGCCGTCGCGGGCGGCCAGCAGCGCCGCCAGGCCGGCTCCTCCCGGCCGGGAGTGCTCGGCCTCGACGTCGACCACGGGGACGGGCGCGTCCGGGCACAACCGGTCCGCCACGCCCTCGACGTCCACGTCCAGCAGGGTGTCGCCGATGACGACGAGCGGACCGCTCACAGCGCCTCCTCGACCGCGTCGCAGAGCAGGTGGATGAGGGCGAGATGCACCTCCTGGACCGTCGCCGTCTCCTCGGCGGGCACGGTGACGGCCTCGTCGCACAGTCCCGCCAGCGGGTTGGGGCCGGGCCCGGTCAGCGCCCAGGCGAGCATCCCGCACTCGCGGGCGGCCTTGGCGGCGGCCAGCACGTTCGCGCTGCCGCCGCTGGTGGACAGGCACACGAGCACGTCGCCCTCGCGGCCGTGGGCGCGCACCTGCCGCGCGTACGCCTCCTCGGCGCCGTAGTCGTTCACGATCGCCGTCAGCGACGAGGTGTCGGCGTGCAGCGGGATCGCCGCGTACGGCGGGCGGTCGGCACGGAAGCGGCCCACCAGCTCGGCCGTCAGGTGCTGCGCCTCGGCCGCCGAGCCGCCGTTGCCGCAGGCCAGCAGCCTGCCGCCGGAGCTCAGCACCCCGGCCAGCTTGCCGCCCCACGCGCGGACGACGGCCGTGTGGCCGTCGACGCGCGCCAGGGTGGCGCACAGCTTCTGCAGATGCGCGTCCATGGCTCACCCTCCCAGCGCCGTGAGACGGCACAGCCTGCCGTCGATGACCTGCGTGTACACGGTCTCCGTGCGCTCGGCGACGCGCGGCCAGCCGTACCGTTCGCGCGCCCGGCGCGCCCCGGCCGCGCCCATCGCGCGGCGCCGGGCCGGATCCGCCAGCACGTCCTTGAGCGCCCTGGCCAGGGCACGCGGGCGGCGGGGCGGCACGAGCAAACCGCATCCGGCGACGGTGTCGAGGTGGCCGCCGACGGCCGAGGCGATCACCGGCACGCCGCACGCCATCGCCTCGACCGGCGCCATCCCGAACGGCTCGTACCACGGCACCGTCACCAGCACGTCGGCCGAGCGCATGAGCGCGGGCACCTCATCGCGCGGGACGCTGCCGACGACCCGCACCCGGTCGCCGAGGCCGCACCCGTCGGCCAGGTCGCGCAGCCGTACCGCCTCCTCGTCGTCCACGCGCCCGCCGGCGATCACCAGCTCGGCGCGCGGCAGCAGCCGCATGGCCTGCACGACGGTGTCCACGCCCTTGCGCGGCACCAGCCGGCCGATGCTGAGCACCCGCGCCATCCGCCCGCCGCCCGGGGCTCCCGCGCCGTCCCAGGCCCAGGAGGCGCCGGAGGGTGGCGCCGACGGGCCGTCGGGACGGAACGTGCCGGTGTCCACGCCGCACGGCACGATCGCGATCCGCTGCTCGGGCACGCCCATCGCGCGCAGCTCGTTCACCTCGTCGCGGCAGGTCGCGAGCACGGCGTCGGCGCTGCGGCCGATCTGCCGCTCGGTGTCCACGCGGTGGGCCGGGCTGGTGTCGGCGGCGCCCTGCCAGCGCCGCTTGACGGTGCCGAGCGCGTGGAAGGTGTGCACCACCGGCACGTTCCCGGCGGCCCGCAGCGAGGCCTGCCCGCTCATCCAGAAGTGCGCGTGGATGACGTCGGGCGGCTCCTCCTCCCATCGCGCCGCCAGGCGCGCGGTGAACTCCGGCATGTACGGCGGCAGCTCGTCCTTCGGGACCGGCGCGGCCGGGCCCGCGGTGACGTACTCCAGGCACACGCCCCGAGCGATCACGACGCGGTCCGGCTGGTCCGGCCCCCAGCGCCGGGTGTGGACGACCACCTCGTGGCCGCGCGCCCCGAGGGCGGCGGCCAGGGCGGCGACGTAGACGTTCTGCCCGCCGGCGTCGACGCCGCCGATGGCCGCGAGCGGGTCCGCGTGCTCCGAGACCAGGGCGATTCTCACTGGTTCAGCTCCCTCACTGCCTTGACGACCTGCTCACTGGTCACCTGCGCCAGACAGGGATGGCCGGGCACCGGGCACACGCGCGCCCGGGAGTCCCGGCATGGTGCCCCCTGGTCGCCGAGCAGGACCGTGGGGACCCGGTACGGGGCCCACCGCGCCGCCGGGACGACCGGGGCGAACAGGCTGACGACCGGCGTGCCGACCGCCGCCGCCAGGTGGGCGGGGCCGGTGTTGCCGGCGACGAGCACGGCGGCGCCCTCGATGACGGCCGCGAGCTCCGCCAGCGTGGTCGCGCCGCCGAGGTCCACGGCCGCCTCGGGGGCCCCGCCCGCGACATGGGCGGTCAGCTCACGCTCCATGCCGGTGACGACGATCCGGTGGCCGTCGTCGGCCAGCTCCCGCACCGCCTCGCGGTTGCGGTCGGGCGGCCAGGTCCGGGCGGGCGCCGACGTCCCGGGGTGCACGACGACGTACGGGCCGGGACCCAGGCCGAAGCGGGACACGTCCGGCAGCGGGCGGCGGACGGCGAGCCGGCCGTCGTCGCCGGGCGGCAGGTCGAAGCCGGCGGCGCGGGCAACGGCGAGCATCCGCTCCGCCTCCGGGACGTCCAGCCCCTCGTCGACGACGTGCCGCACGTCGAGCAGCGAGCCGGGGTAGTCGTTGCTGATGGCGCAGATCCGGCCCACCCCGGCCAGCCGCAGCAGCAGCGCCAGCGGCAGCGCCGACTGGTGGAACGAGGTGAGGATCACCGCCTCGTCGACGCCGCCGATCCGGCCGAGCAGGTCGTCCACGTCCTCCGGGGACACGGGCGGCGGCCGGTGGTCGATCCACGGCGCCTGCCACACGATCACCCGGTCCACGCCGGGCAGCAGCTCGGCCGCGGCCCGGCCGCGCGGCCCGGCGAGCACGGTCACCTCGCGCGCGTGCGCGCTCACGGCCCGGACGGCGGGGCCGGCCAGCAGCACGTCCCCGGCGTCGTCCAGCCGCGCCACGAGCACCCGTCCGCTCATCGCCGCACCTTCCATTCCCCCCGCAGCCGGTGCGCGCAGGCGACCGGCGGGATCAGCACGCTGGTGACGGCCATCCGCAGCACCTCGCGCGGCGTCCGCGGGCCGGGCGCGATGCGCGCCCAGGCGAACTCGGCGGTCAACGCCGCCCACCCCGCGCCCGCCACCGCCGCCGGCAAGGCGGTGTCCGGCCGGCGGGCGCCCAGCAGCCGGGCCACGCCGAGGCCCGCGGCGGCCAGACCGAGGGCCGTGGCCGCGGCGTGGCGGCGCAGCCGTCCCCGCGCCCCGCCGATCGCCTCCCGCCACCCCGGCCCGTGCAGGCGCCGCATCAGCGCGTCGTCGGCGTTGCCCCGCTGGAAGCGCACGCTGGCCCAGAACCCGTCGTCGCGCACCGGGTGCACGGTCACCCGCTCGCCCCGCACCAGCAGGTGCCCCCGGTTGGTCAGCCGCAGCGCCAGGTCCGCGTCCTCGCGGTAGGCCCGGGGGAAGCGCTCGTCGAACCCGCCGACCTCCTCCAGCGCGGCCCGCCGGTAGGCGATGTCGGCGGTGATCCACAGCGCCCCGGCCAGGCCCGCCGTGTTCCGCTCGGCGTCGGTCGGTCTCCGGCCGGCGGGCAGCGGCACCCTGATCCGCCCCTGGCTGCCCGCGACCGGCGGCGACAGCCCGGCCAGGTCCTTCCACAGCGCCTCGTACCAGCCGGGCCCCGGCACCACGTCGTCGTCGAGGAAGGCCACCCACGGCGTCGAGGCCGCCCGCCAGCCCGCGTTGCGCGCGGCGGCGGGCCCCCGCCCGCCGGACCGCACGACCTTCACGTGCCCGGGTGTCACCAGCGGCGCCCCGTCATGTCCGGCCGGCCGATCGTCCACCACGATCACCGGCACGTCCGGCCCGAGCGCCGCGAGCGTCGCGCGCAGGCTCGGCCGCCCCACCGTGGGGACCACCATCGTGATCACTGAGCGAACACCTCCCGCCGCCGCACCAGGTACGGCCCGAGGGCGAGCACGTCCACCGGCGAGGAGCCGAAGCACTCCAGCGCGTCGCGCGGGTCGTCCACCATGGGCCGCCCGGCGGTGTTGAGGCTCGTGTTGACCACGACCGGAAGCCCGGTGCGGGCCTCGAACGACGACAGCATCCGGGCCAGCAGCGGCTCCGAGCGCGGCGACACCGTCTGCACCCGCGCCGTCCCGTCCACGTGCACCACGGCCGGGATCCGCTCCCGCCACACCGGGTCGACCTCGTGCACGAACAGCATGTACGGCGAGGGCACCGGCCCCCGCGTGAAGATGTCGCGGGCCCGCGACTCCAGCACCATCGGCGCGATCGGCCGGAACTGCTCGCGGCCCTTGACGTCGTTGAGCCGCTCGGTGTTGCGGGCGTGCCCCGGGTGGGCGAGCAGCGAGCGCCGGCCGAGCGCCCGCGGGCCGTACTCGGAGCGGCCCTGGAACCAGGCGACGATCCGGTCGGCGGCCAGCTCGGCCGCCACCGCGTCGGCCAGGTCGGCCGGCCGCGTATACGGCACCTGCGCCACGTCCAGCCAGGCGCCCAGCTCCTCGTCGGTGAAGCCGCGACCCAGGTCGGCGCCGATCATGGGCGTGGCCCGCTCGCCGTACGCCTGCGCCAGGTGCAGGGCGCCGCCCAGCGCGGTGCCGGAGTCGCCCGCGGCGGGCTGCACCCACACCTCCTCGAACGGCCCCTCGTCCAGCAGGCGGGTGTTGGCGACGCAGTTGAGCGCCACCCCGCCGGCCAGCGCCAGGCGCCGCTCCCCGGTGCGCTCGTGCAGCCAGCGGGCCAGCTCCAGCAGCACCTCCTCCAGCCGCGCCTGCACGCTCGCGGCGAGGTCGGCGTGGTCCGGCGTCCACGGCGAGCCCCTGGACAGGGCCTTGGCGTAGGAGTTCCAGTCGATCGGCTCGACCCGGAACCCGCCGTCCTCCGTGGTGCGGATCAGCTCGCGCAGCGACTCCAGGTGCCGCGGCCGGCCGTAGGAGGCCAGCGCCATGACCTTGTACTCGTCGCTGGAGCGCAGGAAGCCCAGGTGCTGGGTCACGTCCTCGTACATCAGCCCGAGCGAGTGCGGCAGCTCCTGCGCGGCGAGCACCTCCAGCTCGCCGTCGCGGTAGCGGCCCGCCAGGTGGGAGACGTTCTCGCCGCGGCCGTCGCACACGAGCACCGCGCAGTCCCGGAACGGCGCGGCCAGCCCCGCCGAGGCGGCGTGCGCCACGTGGTGCGGGACGAAGCGCACCCGCGCCGGGTCCAGGCCCGGCAGGGCCGTGGCCAGGAAGTTCGGCGCGCGCACCGCGTACTTCGTGCGCAGGTCCTCCCAGTCGCCCTCGGGACGCTGGACGACCAGGGACGGATCGTAGGAGTAGGCGACCGCGTCGAGATCCTCGGGGGACAGCCCGGCCTCGGTCAGGCACCAGGCGGCCGCCAGCTCCGGCAGCTCCCAGGCCGAGAAGGCGAGCGGCCGCTTGCCGTGCTTGCGGCGGCTGAACCGCTCCTCCTCCGCGGCGGCGACGATGCGGCCGTCGGCGACGACCGCCGCGGCGGGGTCGTGAAAGATCGCGTTGATGCCGAGAAATCTCATCTGGCTCCTCCCACCGGATGGAGAACCGCTACCGAGAGAAGCGACTCTCAAACATGCGGCATCGCGTGGAGGTGCGAAAACAGCCTGCGGGCCCTGCGATTGGTCACGCTCGGTAGTTGTTTGTGGGGGACCTCTCCGGGTAGCTGACCGGCCGGCGTGACGGAGGTGAGTGGTGTTCGTACAGCGAGGTCCCGGGGCCGTGCTCTTCGACCGCGACGGGACCCTGATCAGGGACATCCCGTACAACGGAGACCCCGGCAAGGTGCAGCCGATGCCGGGGGCGGTCGAGGCGCTGTCACGCCTGCGGCGCGCGGAGATCCCGGTGGCCGTGGTGACCAACCAGTCCGGGGTGGCCAAGGGGCTCATCACGCCCGACGAGATGGGGCAGGTCAACGCCCGGGTCGAGGAGCTCATGGGGCCGTTCGACGCGTGGGCGATCTGCGTCCACGACGACGGCGACTGCTGCACCTGCCGCAAGCCCGCGCCGGGCCTGGTCATCAGGGCCGCGGCCGTGCTGGACGTGAGCCCGCGCGACTGCGTGGTGGTCGGCGACATCGGCAGGGACATGGAGGCGGCGCGCGCGGCGGGCGCCCGCGGCATCCTCGTGCCCACGCCGCAGACGCTGCACCAGGAGGTCCTGGAGGCCGCCGAGGTGGCCGCCGACCTCACCGAGGTGACCGACCGGCTGCTCGGCGACCTGGAGGCCGCCCCCGTCCCAGCCGGGCACTCGCGCCGGGCCCGCGTGCTCGGCTGGAGCCGCTGGTGAGGATCCTCCTGTGGCACGTCCACGGCGCGTGGACCAGCGCGTTCGTCCGCGGGCCGCACGAGTACGTCCTGCCGCTCGTCCCCGGTCGCGGCCCCGACGGCCGGGGCCGCGCCGACACCTACGACTGGCCCGGGAGCGCCCGCGAGGTCAGCTGGGACCGGCTGCGCCACGAGCCGATCGACGCCGTCGTCTACCAGCGCCCCCGCGACCTCGACCTGGCCCGCGAGTGGCTCGGCCGCGACCTGCCCGGCGTCTACGTCGAGCACAACACGCCCGCGGGCGACGTGCCCCGCACCCGCCACCCGCTCGCCGGCCGGGACGACGTCACGCTCGTCCACGTGACCCACTTCAACGAGCTGTACTGGGACAACGGCAGGGCCCCCACCCGGGTGATCGAGCACGGCGTCCCCGACCCCGGCCACCTCTGCACCGGCGAGCTGCCCCGGGCCGGCGTCGTGGTCAACGAGCCGGTGCGGCGCACCCGCGTCGCCGGCACCGACCTGCTGCCCCGCTTCCACGAGGCCGTGCCGCTCGACGTGTTCGGCATGAAGGTCAGCGAACTGCCGTACGGGACGTACGAGGACCTGCCGCAGCACCTCATGCACCGGGAGCTGGCCCGGCGGCGCGTCTACCTGCACCCGTACCGGTGGACCTCGCTCGGGCTGGCCCTCATCGAGGCGATGACGATCGGCATGCCGGTCGTGGCGCTGGCCGCCACCGAGGCCGTCGAGGCCGTCCCGCCGGAGGCGGGCGTCATCTCCACCAGGACGGACGTGCTGGTCGGAGCGCTGAAGGAGTTCGCCGCCGATCCGGAGCGGGCCGCCCAGGCCGGGAAGGCCGCCCGCGCCGCGGCCCTGACCCGCTACGGGCTCGGCCGGTTCCTCGCCGACTGGGACAGGCTGCTCGACGAAGTGGTGTGACCCGCGGGGAAAGGGGTAGGCGCCCTGAGCATGATGATGCTCGACTGGTCACGCAGGGCCGCCTGCCAGGCCATGGACCCGGAACTGTTCTTCCCGATCACGATGGAGGGGCCGGGCCGTGAGCAGGTGGAGCAGGCCAAGTCGGTGTGCCGGGGATGCCCGGTGCGCCAGCCCTGCCTGGACTACGCGATCGACACCCGCCAGGTCAACGGCGTCTGGGGCGGCACCGACCCCGACCAGCGCCGCTCCCTCATCCCGATGGTCGTGCGACGGCCAGAAACCGTTCCCGCTCGCCTGCTTCCAGGTGATCGCTGAACAGCACGCCGTCCAGATGGTCCACCTCGTGCTGCAGCACCCTCGCCAGCACGCCCAGCGCCCGTACCGTCGCGGGCTTGCCGAACATGTCACGGCCGCGCGCGACCACCATGTAGGAGCGCTCCAGCGGCCACCACACCCCCGGCGCCGACAGGCAGGCCTCGTCCGCCGTCACGCGTCGTTCCGACAGCTCCAGGCGGGGGTTGACGAGGTGGCCTGACCGGCCCTCGTACGCGTAGGCGACCACCCGCAGCGGCACCCCGATCTGGGGCGCCGCCAGCCCCGCGCGCCCCGGGCCGCCGCGCATCGTCGCGATCAGCGCCTTGACCACGCCGCGCAGCTCGCGGTCGAAGTCGCGCACCGGCGCCGCCACCGAGCGCAGCACCGGGTCGTCGAACAGGTGGATGGGCCGGACCGTCACCGAACCTCCCCGAAAGGTCGCTTGGTCACCCGGAGGGCTTCCCGCGCCCGCTCGCGATCAATCCCGGACGGCGGCGGATGTGGCACCGCGGTGACAACTGCCTGCCGTTCTCGCCGCGCACGGTTTCCGGGGCGCTTGTAGCACAGCGGTAACAGAAGGGACCCAGCGGCGAAACGGCACGAAAGCACCATGGACCGCGTGATCTCACTTCTGGCTCACGTGCCTGTGATGCCCGGCCGGGTGCTCGGGGCCCGGCCGGGCCCGCCGGCTCCCCCGATCCATCAGGAGGTGTCCGCGTGAGCGCGCTCCCCGACGAGGACCCGTCGCGTACCCACGAGACGGCTCCCAACGCCCTGTCCGGCTTCACCGTCGGCGTCACCGCGACCCGCCGGCGGGAGGAGTTCGGCGCGTTGCTCGAACGGAGAGGCGCCCGCGTGGTGAGCGCGCCGGCGATCCGCCTCGTGCCGCTCGCCGAGGACTCCGACCTGCTGGCCGCCACCCGCCTCAGCCTGGAAGGACCCCTCGACGACGTGGTGGTCACCACCGGCGTGGGGTTCCGGGGCTGGGTGGCCGCCGCCGAGGGCTGGGGCCTGTCCGGCGACCTCGTCGCCCGGCTCGCCCGCGCCCGCCTGCTCACCCGCGGCCCCAAGGCCAGGGGAGCGGTCCGCGCCGCCGGCCTGGACGACCACTGGACGCCCGCCACCGACTCCTGCCAGGAGGTCAAGGAGCACCTGCTCGCCCAGGACCTGCGGGGCCGGCGCATCGCGGTGCAGCTCCACGGCGAGCCGCTGGCCGACTTCGTCGCCGACCTGCGCGCGGCCGGCGCCGAGGTGATCGAGATCCCCGTCTACCGGTGGCTGCCCTACCGCGACCCCTCGCCCCTGCGCCGCCTCATCACCCAGACGATCTCCGGAGCCGTCGACGCCGTCGCCTTCACCAGCGCGCCCGCCGTGCACGCCATGCTCGCCGCCGCCCGCGCCGAAGGGCAGGAGGAGTCGCTGCTGGCCGCCTTCGGCGACCGGGTCGTCGCCGCCTGCGTCGGCCCCGTCACCGCCGACCCGCTCGTCTCCCGCGGCATCCCCACCCTCCAGCCGGAACGCTCCCGGCTCGGCGCGCTCGCCCGCGCCCTGGCCCGGCACCTGCCCGAGCACGGCGTCACCCGCGTCCTCGCCGGCGGGCACCACCTGGAGATCCGCGGCCACGCCGTCGTCGTGGACGGCGAGCTGCGGCCGTTGCCGCCCGCGCCGATGGCCGTGCTCAAGCGGCTGGCCGACAAGCCGGGCCACGTGGTGTCCCGTACGGAGCTGCGCACGGTGCTGCCCGGCAGCCTGGCCCGCGACTCGGCCGAGCACGCGGTCGAGATGGCGATCACCCGGCTGCGGCGCGCGCTCGGGCCGGGCGGCATCGTCGAGACGGTGGTCAAGCGCGGCTACCGCCTGGCCTGCACCCACGAGGCCCACCAGTGAGCGTGCGTCCGGGCCCGCCCCGGAGCCCGTCTCCGCATCCGTCCCGGGCGCTGTCGAAAGGGCCGTCCCGGGGGCTCCCCCCGACGCTGACCCGGGGCGGCGCGCCCACGCTGGTGCTGGCGGCGCACGGCACGCGCAGCGCCGAGGGGGAGCGCACCCTCGCCGAGCTGGCCGCCGCCGTCCGCCGGCGACGGCCGGGGCGCCGCGTCGAGCTGGCCTACCTGGAGATCAGCGGCCCGCTGCTGCGCGACGTCCTGCCGGCCGTCCCCGGGCCGGTGGTCGTGGCGCCCCTGCTGCTCGCCGGCGGCTACCACGTCCACGTCGACCTGCCCGCCGTGCTCGCCGAGCACCGGCCGGGGGCGCTCATGGCGGCGCCGCTCGGCCCCCACGGGCTGCTCACCTCCGCGCTGACCCGCTCGCTCACCCGCGCGGGGCTGCGCCGCACCGACGCGGTCGTCCTCGGCGCG
>NZ_JBEXDT010000028.1:0-26670 GCF_040605905.1 Nonomuraea sp. NPDC005501
AGCCCCTGGGCTCGGGGATGGCCGGGGCGGCCACGGGCGCCATGGCGGCCTCCGGCGCCGAGGCGCCGCCCACCCAGCCGGCCCGGCGACCGGCGGGCCTGGGCGACCTGGTCGCCGAGTACCGCGCGGGCGACCGCGACCCCGACTACGCGGCCCGCATGGGTCCGCCGCCCGAGCAGGGCCCCTCGACCGGCTACATCATGAACGGCCGGCACGGCCCCCAGGACACGGGCTTCGGCGGCCCTCAGGACCCCGGCTTCGGGAGCCGTCCCGACGAGTTCGGGCGTCCCCGTGACGACCTCAGGGACCCGCGCGGCGACCGCAGGGACCCGCACGCCGACTTCGGCGGCGACTTCGGCGGTGATTTCGGCGGCGACCTCGGCTTGCCGCCGTCCGGCCCCGAGACCGGCGCGCTGTACTCCGGCGCCGAGCTGTTCGGCGGCGGCTCACACGCCGCCCAGGGCCCCCAGCGCCACGCGCAGCCCCAACCCCAGCCCCAGGCGCAGCCCGGCTCGGGCAAGCCCTCCCCGAGCATCTACGGCCTCCTGACCGTCTTCACGCTCATGGACGGCTCGGGCGAGGCGTTCGACCGGCTCGCCGACCAGACCGTCGAGGCCGTGCGCCGCGGCGAGCCCGACACGCTCGTCTACGCCTGCCACGCCGTCAAGTCGGCCCCGCTGCAGCGCATCGTCTACGAGCTGTACCGCGACGAGGTCGCCTACCGCGACCACCAGCGCCAGCCGCACGTGGAGCGGTTCGTCAACGACCGCCAGGCCATGGTGCTGGCCACGAACGTCATCGAGCTCAACGTCAACGCCGCGAAGGTGGTGCCGCTCCCCACGGCCATGTTCTGACGGCTCCGAGCCGGGTCAGGAGAGGGCGGCGCGCAGCCGCTCCTCCGAGACGCGCCAGAAGTCGTGCTGCGTCCCGTCGACGAGTGTGACGGGAATCATCTCGCCGTATTTCTCCCTGAGCTCGGGCGAGGAGTCGATGTCGACCTCCTCCCACGGCACGCCCAGCTCCGCCGCCACTCGCGCGACGACCTCGCGGGCGTCGTCGCAGAGATGACATCCGGGCCTGCCGAGCAACGTGATGCGATGCATGGCCCCACCGTAGCGTCACAGACCGTCCGACTTTGTGCATCGGTTCACAAAGGGATTAACCTGAAAGGCGGTTCGTTCCACTCACGCGGCCCACGCCGCCCGTTCCCTGGAGCTCTGGCACGTGAAGAGCCCGTCCCAACCCCGTGACCGCGGCATCCCCGACGCCACGGTGGCCCGGCTTCCGTTGTACCTGCGGGCGCTGCACGGGATGGCGGAGCGGGCGATCGCGACCGTGAGCTCCGAGGACCTCGCCGTGGCCGCCGGGGTGAACTCGGCCAAGCTCCGCAAGGACCTCTCCCACCTCGGCTCGTACGGCACGCGCGGCGTGGGCTACGACGTCGAGTACCTCGTCTACCAGATCTCCCGGGAGCTCGGCCTGACGCAGGACTGGGCCGTGGCCATCGTCGGAGTAGGTAACCTCGGCCGTGCGCTCGCCAACTACGGCGGCTTCGTCTCCAGGGGTTTCCGCGTCGCGGCCCTGATCGACGCCGACCCCGAGGTGGTGGGCGACGACATCGCGGGGTTGAATGTTGAACACATCGACGAGCTGGAAGCCGTCATCAAGAGGCGTGGAGTCTCGATCGTGGTTCTGGCGACACCGGCTGCGGCAGCTCAGGAAGTGTGCGACCGTGTCGTGGCGGTGGGGGTGACCAGCATTCTCAACTTCGCTCCCGTCGTCCTGTCAGTGCCGGATGGCGTCGATGTCCGTAAAGTCGACCTATCAATTGAATTGCAGATCCTTGCGTTCCATGAGCAACGCAAAGCTGGGGGGCCGCTGATGGCCGTGGACAGCCAGTGAGTGTTCTGGCGATCGGACTCAGCCACCGGACCGCGCCGGTGGCCATGCTGGAGCGCGTCTCGCTCACAGGCGACGCGCTCGTCAAGCTCCTGCACGACGTGCAGCAGGACACATCGGTGGCGGAGGCCATGGTGGTCTCGACCTGCAACAGGGTCGAGGTCTACACCACGGTCGACCGCTTCCACGCCGCAGTCACCTCGGTGTGCGACCTGCTGAGCGTCCACACGGGCGTCGCCCCGGAGGAGCTCACGCCGCACCTGTACGTCCACTACGAGGAGCGCGCCGTCGAGCACCTCTTCTCGGTGGTGTGCGGCCTCGACTCGATGGTGGTGGGCGAGGGCCAGATTCTCGGCCAGGTCCGCCAGGCGCTCAAGCTGGCCCAGAAGCAGGGCACAGTCGGCGCCGTACTCAACGAGCTGACCCAGCACGCGCTGCGGGTCGGCAAGCGCGCGCACACCGACACCGGCATCGACAAGGCCGGCGCCTCCCTGGTGAGCGCGGGCCTGGCGCTGGCCGGCGAGCTGCCCGGCCGGCGGGCCCTGGTGGTGGGCGCGGGCTCGATGAGCTCGCTGGCCGCCACCACGCTGGCCCGCGCCGGCGTCACCGACATCGTCGTCGCCAACCGCACGTTCGAGCGCGGCCGGCGGCTGGCCGAGTCGGTCGGCGGCAGGGCGGTGGAGTTCTCCGCGGTTCCCCGAGAGCTGCCGGAGGCCGACATCGTCATCACCTGCATCGGTGCCGGCCACCACGTGATCACGCCCGGCATGCTGACCCGTGGCGTGTTCCTGCTCGACCTGGCGCTGCCGCACGACATCGACCCCGCCGTGCGCGCCGTGCCCGGCGTCACGCTGGTCGACCTGGAGACCATCCAGGAGTCCGGCATCGGGTCCCGCGAGGGCGACGCGGTGCGGTCGGTACGTGAGCTCGTCTCCCAAGAGCTCACCGCCTACCTCGACGCGGAGCGGGCCGCGAAGGTCACCCCGACCGTGGTGGCGCTGCGCGGCAAGGCCGCGAACGTGGTCGAGGCCGAGCTGGGCCGCCTCATGATGCGCATCCCCGGGCTCGACGACAAGACCCGCGACGAGGTCGCCCTGACCGTGCAGCGCGTCGTCGACAAGCTCCTCCACGAGCCGACCGTGCGCGTCAAGCAGCTCGCCACCTCGCCAGGAGGCGATCATTATGCGGAAGCTCTCCGGGAGCTGTTCGATCTCGATCCCAAGATGCCCGAGGCCGTGAGGGAGGTGGACCTGTGACGTTGCGACTGGGAACCCGGCGCAGCCTGATGGCGACCACGCAGTCGCAGATGGTGGCCGACTCCTACACCGAGCGCACGGGCAGGCCCGTCGAGCTCGTGGGCGTCACCACGTTCGGCGACGTCAGCAAGGCGCACCTCGCGCAGCTCGGCGGCACGGGCGTGTTCGTCAGCGCGCTGCGCGACAAGCTCATGGAAGGCGAGATCGACTTCGCCGTCCACTCGCTGAAGGACCTGCCCACCAAGCAGGACCCGGCGGTGACGCTGGCCGCGATCCCCGCCCGGCACGACCACCGCGACGCGCTGGTCGGCCGGGTCCGCTTCGCCGACCTGGCGCCCGGCGCCAGGGTCGGCACCGGCTCGCCGCGCCGCGTCGCCATGTTGCGCGCCATGCGCCCCGACCTCGACTACGTCCCGATCCGCGGCAACGCCGACACCCGGATCGGCAAGGTCACCTCCGGCGAGCTCGACGCCGTCGTGCTCGCCGCGGCCGGTCTGACCAGGATCCGCAGGACCTCCGAGATCTCCCAGATCTTCGAGGTCGAGGAGCTGATGCCGGCCCCCGGCCAGGGCGCCCTCGCCGTGGAGTGCCTGTCCGACCGGGCCGACCTGATCGACTTCCTCGCCGTCCTCGACGACCCGCGCACCCGCTCCGCCGTGACGGCCGAGCGGGAGGTGCTGGCCGCCCTGGAGGCGGGCTGTTCGGCCCCCGTGGGTGCTTTCGCCCGCGATGACGGGCAGACTCTCAACCTGACCGCTTCGGTCGTCGCCATCGACGGCCGCCGGGCGGTCCGCAAGTCCACCGCCGGCTCTCCCTCGGAGGCCGTGTATCTCGCCCGCAATCTGGCGGACGAGATGATCTCCGAGGGGGCCGACAGATTGATGGGGGAGCATTCCCATTGAGCCCCGATAGTCCAGCCTCCGGCTTCGTCGCCTTCGTCGGCGCGGGCCCCGGCGATCCCAACCTGCTCACGCTCCGCGGCGCAGAGCTGCTCGGCAAGGCCGACCTGGTCGTGCTCGACGAAGACCAGTTCGGCCCGTTGCTGCGCCACTGCCGCGAAGGCGTCGAGGTGGCCTCGGGCGACCTCGTCACGCACGCCAAGGCGGGCCGGTTCGTCGTGCGCTTGTGCGAGGGCGATCCGATGCTGTTCTCCTCGGTCGCCGAGGAGGTCGCCGCGTGCTCCGCGGCGGAGGTGGACTTCGAGATCGTCCCCGGTGTCCCGCCCGCGACCGCCGTGCTCACCTACGCGGGCATCCCGCCGGCGGCCTCGGTGCCGGAGTTCCGGATCGTGGACGCCGCCGAGGACCAGGACTGGTCCTCCCACGCGTCCTGCCCCGGCACCCTGGTGATCTACAACGGCATCGGCGAGGCCGTGCCCATCGCCAAGGCACTGATCGCCGGCGGCAAGCCCGACTCCACGCCCGTGGCGGTCAGCAGCGCCGGCACCACCACGGAGCAGTACACCGTGGTCTCCACGCTGGGCCGGCTCCAACCCGACCTCAAGCACGCCGGCTTCACCGAGCCCGCGCTCATCGTCGTGGGCGAGGCCGTCGGGCTGCGCGACAAGCTGTCGTGGTTCGAGACCAAGCCGCTGTTCGGCTGGCGGGTGCTCGTGCCGCGTACCAAGGAGCAGTCCAGGAGCCTGTCGGAGCAGCTCGTCTCCTACGGCGCGGTGCCCGAGGAGGTGCCGACCATCTCGGTCGAGCCGCCCCGCACGCCGCAGCAGATGGACCGCGCCATCAAGGGCCTGGTCACCGGCCGCTACGAGTGGGTGGCCTTCACCAGCGCCAACGCCGTCAAGGCGGTGCGCGAGAAGTTCGAGGAGTACGGGCTCGACGCGCGTGCCTTCGCCGGGCTCAAGGTGGCCGCCGTGGGCGACGCCACCGCGCGGTCGCTGGTCGAGTTCGGGGTCAAGCCGGACCTGCTGCCCTCGGGCGAGCAGTCGTCGGAGGGCCTGGTGGCCGAGTGGCCGCCGTACGACTCCATGCTCGACCCGATCAACCGGGTGCTGCTGCCGCGCGCCGACATCTCCACCGACACGCTCGTGGCCGGACTCACCGAGCTGGGCTGGGAGTGCGACGACGTGACCGCGTACCGGACCGTCCGGGCCGCGCCGCCGCCCGCGCCGATCCGCGAGGCGATCAAGGGCGGCGGGTTCGACGCCGTGCTGTTCACGTCGTCGTCCACGGTGCGCAACCTCGTCGGCATCGCCGGCAAGCCGCACAACGTCACGGTCATCGCGGTCATCGGGCCGCAGACCGCGAGCACCGCCGAGGAGTTCGGGCTGCGCGTCGACGTGATGGCCGACAAGCCCTCGGCGTCCGCCCTGGCGGCCGCCCTGGCCGAGTACGGAGCCAAGCAGCGTCAGGCCGCCCTGGGCGCCGGTGAGGCGCCCCGGCGGCCGTCCCAGAACCGCAGAGGAGCCAGGAGGAGAGCGAAGTGAGTGCCGAGTACCCGACAGCCCGCCCCCGCAGGCTGCGGCGCACCCCCGCCCTGCGGCGGATGGTGGCCGGCACCAGGTTGCACCCGGCCGATCTGATCCTGCCGCTGTTCGTCAAGGAGGGCATCGAGGAGCCGGTGCCGGTGGCGTCGATGCCGGGCGTGTTCCAGCACACCCGCGACTCGCTGCGCAAGGCCGTCCACGAGGCGGCCGAGGCCGGAGTGGGCGGCGTCATACTCTTCGGCATCCCGGCCGTCAAGGACGCGCGCGGCTCGGCCGCCGACGACCCCGACGGCATCCTCCAGGTGGCGCTGCGCGATGTCACGGCCGACCTGGGCGACGCCCTCGTGGTGATGGCCGACACGTGCCTCGACGAGTTCACCGACCACGGTCACTGCGGCGTCCTCACCGACTCCGGCGACGTCGACAACGACGCGACGCTGGAGCGCTACGCCTCCATCGCCGTCGCCCAGGCCCGCGCCGGGTCCCAGATGGTCGCGCCGAGCGGCATGATGGACGGCCAGGTGGCCGCCATCCGCGCGGCGCTCGACGCCGACGGGTTCTCCGGCCTGCCGATCCTGGCCTACTCCGCGAAGTACGCCTCGTCGTTCTTCGGGCCGTTCCGTGACGCCGCCGAGTGCGCGCCGCAGTTCGGCGACCGCAGCACCCACCAGCAGGACCCGGCGGGGCCGCTGGAGGAGGCGCTGCGCGAGGTGCGCCTCGACCTGGCCGAGGGGGCCGACGCCGTCATGGTCAAGCCCGCCCTGGCCTACCTGGACGTCATCAGGCGCGTCCGCGACGAGGTGGACGTGCCCGTGGCCGCCTACCAGGTGAGCGGCGAGTACGCGATGGTCGAGGCCGCCGCGGCCAACGGCTGGATCGACCGCGACCGGATGATCATGGAATCGCTGGTGTCGATCAAGCGCGCCGGGGCCGACCTGATCCTGACCTACTGGGCGACCGAGGTGGCGCGCCGTCTCTAACGTGGGGTTTTCCGTCGTGTCCTGTGGTCAGTGCGATAAACTGTGACGACTAGTGCTGGTGTGTCCCGCGTGAGCCCTTGTCGAGAAGCCGGGCCAGGAGCCGGGATCCCTTCAGGCACGACGCGACGGGAGACACCATGGTGGGGGCACCGCTGACTCGGCGTACCAGAAAACGGTCGATGCCGGCTCGGATCGACTCGGTCCTGGGCTACGCGGCCCTGGGGTGGCCGAGCGTGCCGGGGGCCTACCCCCTGCGGGAGGGCGCCCGGGCGTGTTCGTGCGACCGCGTCGGCTGTCCCGACCCCGGCGCGCATCCGCTCTCGCCCGCCTGGCACCTCCAGGCCACGACGGACACCGCCCAGCTCACCCGCTGGTGGCAGCGCGAGCCCGAGGCCAACGTGATCCTGCCCACCGGACGCGTGTTCGACGTCTTCGACGTACCCCTCACGACGGGCCTCACGGCCCTGTCCCGCATCGACGACGCGCAAGCGCACTCGGGCCCGGTCGCCGCGAACGGCGACCGGGTCCTGTTCTATGTGGCCACCCGCGGCAACCCGGACGACGAGGACGAGTGGTGGTCCTGCCACCTCGACTGCGACCCGGCCACCATCGACGACACGCCGGGCCTGCGCTGGCACTGCCGCGACAGCTACGTCCTGGCCCCGCCGTCCTCGCTGCCGGACGGCCGCTCCGTCTCCTGGCTGCGCCCGCCCGACGGCCGCCCGCTGCCCGACCCGCTGCGCGTGCTGGAGTGGCTGGCCGACTGACCCGGCCGGCCGCTACCTGAGCGCGTCCACCGGCTCCATCCGGGCCGCCCGCAGCGCGGGATGGAGCCCGGCCAGCAGGCCCACCAGGGCGCCCGCCACCGGCGCCGCGACCGCCAGCCGTACGTCCAGGAGCGGCGTCCACTCCTTGGCCGCCGAGACGGCCACGACGGCGACCATGCCCGCGCTCGCCCCGATGACGCCGCCGGTCAGCCCGGTCAGCGTCGACTCCAGCAGGAACTGGGCCGCGATGTGCCGCCTGGCCGCGCCGAGCGAGCGGCGCAGGCCGATCTCGGCGACCCGCTCCATGACGGTGACGAGCGTGACGTTGGCGATGCCGACCGCGCCGACGAGCAGCGAGACCAGGCCGAGGATGAGGAAGAGCGCGTTCACGTCCTCCTGCGCCTTGTCCCTGGCCCTGGTCGGGCTGGGCGGCGCGACCACCTGCAGCATGGCGCCGTTGCCGGGGCTGAGCGCGGCCGGGGCCTGCCGGGCGATGAGCCCCGCGGCGCCCAGCTCGGTGTTGACCAGCACCCGGGAGACGTCGCCCAGCCCGAAGCGCCGGCCCGCCGTCGGCGGCACGATCACCGAGGTGCTCAGGTTCCGCTCGCGGCGCAGGTCGCCGAGGACGCCGACGACCGTGTAGGCGTGCCCGTCGATGAAGATCGCGGGAGCGCGGTCGAGCCGGGTGACGCCGAGCATCCTGGCCGCCTGGTCGCCGATCACCGCGACCCTGTCGCCGCGCGCGACGTGCCCGGCGTCGTAGAACCGGCCCCGCACCATCCGGCCGCGCACCGCCTCCGGCAGCCCGGGGGACGCGGCCAGCACGGTCAGGCTCTGCGTGGTGACCCTGGCCGGGTCCACGAGGTCGTTGGAGCGTACGGACCGGTTGGCGCCGTCCTTGTCCTCGGCCAGCGCGGCGGCGGAGACCACGCCGCGCAGCCTGGTCAGCCGGTCGATCGCGTCCCACTCCACCAGGGGCACGTGCCCGGACTCCGGCACCTCGACCGTGATGGCCGTGGCCACCAGCTCGTCGAAGCGGCCGACGATCTGGTTGCCCGCGGTGGCGGCCACGCCGAGCGTGACGACCAGCGTGGTGATGCCCAGCACGGTGCCGAGCGTGGTGAGCGCCGAGCGCACGGGCCTGGCGAGCATGCCGGCGACGGCCTCGCCGATCAGGTCGCGGACGTCCATCACTCCTCCACGAGGATGCCGTCGGTGATCCGGACCCGGCGCCCGGCCCGCTCGCTGACCTCCTGCTCGTGCGTGATGACCACGATCGTCAGGCCCTCCGCCCGCAGCTCGTCGAACAGGTCCAGCACGGCCTCGGTGTTGCGGCTGTCGAGGTTGCCCGTCGGCTCGTCGCACAGCAGCAGCGACGGCTCGGCCATGAGGGCCCTGGCGATGGCCGTGCGCTGGCGCTCGCCCCCGGACAGGCGGCCGGGCGGGAAGTCCACCCGGTGCCCGAGGCCGACACGCTCCAGCGCCGCCAGGGCCCGGTCTCGCCGGCCTTCGCGCGGCCGCCTGGTGTAGATCTCGGCGAGCATGACGTTCTCCAGGACGCTGCGGTGGGCCAGCAGATGGAACGCCTGGAAGACGAAGCCGAGGCGCTCGCCGCGCAGCCTGGTCCTGGCCGCCTCCCGCAGCGTCGTGGTCTCCGTGCCGTCCAGCCGGTAGCTGCCCGAGGTGGGCCGGTCGAGCAGGCCCAGCACGTTGAGCAGCGTGGACTTGCCCGACCCGGAGGCGCCGATGATCGCCAGGTGGTCGCCTCGGCCGACCCGGAGCGAGACGTCCGACAGGGCGCGGACCGGCGGCTGCGCCGGGAAGTCCCGGCACACGCCCGCCAGCTCGATGACCGGCTGCTCGATGGCCGGCTGCTTGGTGCCCGGCTGCTCGATGGCCGGCTGCTTGGTGCCCGGCTGCTCGGTGGCCTGCTCAGGCAACGCCCACCACCACCCGGTCGCCCTCCTTGAGCGCGCCGGTGACCTCGACGTCGCCGTCGGCGGTCAGGCCCGTGCGCACCTCCACGTCCCTGGTCCGGTCGGTGGCGTACTCGACCCGTACGCGGGCCCTGCCGTCGGCCGACGTGGTCACGGCGGCCACCGGCACGACCAGCACCGGCTCGCCGGTCGCGCCGACCGTCACCCTGGCCGTGACCGCGGTGCCCGACAGGCCCTTGAGCCCCTTCGCCGAGGCCGGCGTCAGCAGCACCGGCTGCGCGCCGTCCGCCGGCGCCTCCTTGCCGGGCTGCTTCGCCTCCTCGCCGACCGCGGTGAGCGTCGCCGGGTACGTCCTGCCCGTGTCGAGCTCGACGGCCGCCTCCATGCCCGCGCGCAGCAGGCCGGACTCGGCGGCCTCGACCGAGCCCGTCACCGTGAAGGTCGAGCCCGTCACCGTGGCGACCTCCTTCTCGATCTGCTGCCCGGCCTTCACCGACGTCTTCCGCACCTGGGCGGGCAGCCTCGGCAGGAACACCACCTCGCCGGGCGGGACGGAGATGCCGTACGTGCGGGCGAACTCGGCCAGCATCTCCCGGGCCGCCGCCACGTCCTTCCGGGCGTTGGACACCTTGAGCCTGGTGGGGGAGAGCTGCCTGGCCTGGCGCAGCGCCTGCCGGGCCGTGGCCAGCGTCTCCTTCGCGACGCGCACGGCCTTGCGCAGCTCCTCCGCCTTCGTCTCGCGGGTCAGCCCGGCCTCCTCCAGGATCCGGCCATGGGCCTCGCGGGCCGCCGCCAGATCGGCTTCGGCGTTGGCCACCCTCAGCTCCGGCAGCGACGTGTCGGCGGGGGGCCCGGTGGGTGCGGTGGTGGGCTGCGGCGTGGCCGCGGGAGTTCCGGTCGGGGTGCCCGACGGGGCGTCGGTCGGGGCTCCGGTGGGCCGGCTCCTGGCCGCGGCGAGCGCCTGCCGGGCCTCCAGCAGCTTCTCCTCCGCGGCGCGCACGGCCGCGTCGGCCGCCGCCAGCCTGGCGTCGTCCTCGGGCGTCAGCCGCCGCCGCGTGGCCGCCTTCAGCGCGCTCTGCGCCGACGTCAGGTCCGCCTCGGCGTTGCGGACCTTGAGCTTCAGCGGCAGGACGTCACGTCCCTGGTCGAGCGCCTGCTTCTCGGTCGCGAGCGTCTCCTCCGCCGTCCGCACGGCGCGGCGCAGCGTGTCGTACGCCTGCCGGTCGGCGAGCGTGGGCCGCTGGGCCTCGTACCCCTTCCTGGCGTACATCCTGGTCACCGCGGCGGCGGTCGCCCGGTCGAAAACGCCCGAGACCCGCGCGCCGTACCCGAGCCTGCGCAGCGCCCGCTGCAACTGCTCGACGTCGTCGCCCTTCGTGCCGGGCGCCATCGTGCGGTGCATGGGAACGGACCCGCGCAGCGCGAACACCGGCCGGCCGTTGACCTCCATCAGCACCGCGCCCTCGGCCAGCCGGCCCTGCCGGGGAGCCCGGGTGACCCGCTGCAGCTCGGCGGTGCCGCCGACCACTCCGGCGAGGCTGATCGGCAGCGGCGAGCCGTACTCCAGGGTGCCGCTGACCACGACGGTGCTGACGAGCTTGCGGCGCTCGACGGCGGCGGTGACGAGCGAGGGGTTCGGCGCGGCGCGGCGGGCCGCCTCGTCGGCGGGGGAGCGCAGCCGGGTGCTGACCGCCCAACCGGCGCCGGCGACGACCACGACGCCGGTGAGGACGCCGGCGAGGAGCTTGCGGGGGGACTTCACGGGCGTGTCACGTGCCGTACTGGTCGCTGATCCGCTGCATGATCGCGGCCTGCTTCGGCATGTACGCCCGGTAGAAGTCCTTGCCGCACTCCAGGTCGTCGAGGGCAGCTTTGATCTCCTTGGCGAGGTACGGCCTGGCCTGCTCGGGGGTGAGCGTCGGCGCGTACGTCATCGGCATCTCACCGTCCTTCGCCGGAGGAGCGACGTCGGGCACGTCGTCGCGCTGCTCGCGCCCGAGCTTGTCCTCCTGGGCGAGGAACACCTTCTGGCCGCTTTGGTTCATGGCGACCGGCGAGGTGTCGCCGACGGCGTAGCCCTTGCCCTTCAGGCACGTGGCCATGGCGGCGGCCAGCTCCACCATGTCGGGGTCGCCGTTGATCGCGCTCTTGAGCGCTCGGTTCATGGCCCGGTTCTGGGCGTTGTACAGATCCATCTCGGACTTCACCTTCAGGCCGAGCACCTGGCCGGCCGCCGTGGTCATGCAGGTGTCCTTGGCCTTCCGGTAAGCCTTCGTCTGCGCCTCGGAGAGCCCGGTCTGGATCTTCCAGTTGGGGTCGATCTCGGCGTTGTCGGGCTTGACCTGCGGGTTGCCCATCTCCTTGGGGTAGACGTGCATGGCGAACACCCCAAAACCGTATTTTTCGCGGTATTTCCGCAGCGCCTGGTAGTCGCCGGAGGTGCGCTTGCGCGACTCCTCGGTGTCCGGCCCCTGCGACGTCACGTGTGGGACGTACTTGAAGCCCTGCTGCTTCATGCAGTCGGCCTTGGCCGCTTCGAGCTGGTGTCGCTTGTCCATGGGAGACGCGGCGCCCGGCGTGCTCGACGGCGTGGGGCGGGCGCTCTCGGCGGCGCTCCCGCAGCCGCCGAGGAGCGCCAGCGCGGCCACGCCGAGCACGGCGAGAGCCGGACGGGATCGTGTGAGCATGGCGAGGACCATACTCCGTTAAACAGAGTATGGTCAATCCAGGCAATGCCTCCGCTGCCGGTACGGGGCGAGGGCGGAGACCAGGGTCAGCAGGACCAGCAGGCCCCAGTACGCGGTGTGCTGCCTGGTCAGCCCGTTCACGTGCAGGATCAGCTCGCCGGAGGCGACCGGCAGGTAGAGGCCCGAGGCCAGTGCCCAGCGCAGGTCGCGGGCCAGGTACGCGCCCGTCGCGGCCAGCCCGAGCGCCGCCAGCTCCACCGCCACCCGGCTCAGGCTGAGCGGGACCGTGTTGTCCTCAGGAAGCCACTGCGGCCCGGCCCAGGCGACGGCCACGACCGCGGCCCACCACCACCATGACCTGGCCCTCAGCGGTTGCCCGCGCCAGGCGAGCACCACCAGGCCGGACAGCGCGACCGCGTATCCCGCTCCCACCACGAAGGGGCTGCTCGACGCGAACAGGCCCCGGTCGGCGAGCCATGACGGGGAGACCGGCAGCAGGGTGAGGTCGAGCATCGGCCGGCCGCCCGCGATCGCGACCGCCTTGACGGCGACGACAGCGGTGAGCGGGATCGCCGCGCGCACCCGTCCGCGCAGGGTCGCCAGCAGCGCCAGCGCCGACAGCAGCGTCCACACCGGCAGCGAACCCACGTACGGCAGCAGCGCCGCCAGGTTCGCCGCGGCCACGGCCGTGACGCCCAGGTGCAGTCCGTCCGCCCACGCGCTGCCCGTCGCCTGGTGGACGATCCGGCTGCGGACGCCGCCCACGAGCAGGCCCCACGTCTCCCGGAGCTCCGGGTACGAGCGGCCGGGCCCGGCGGACTCCAGCAGGACGTCGAGCAGCTCGTCACCGTGCGCCGCGCGGTACTTCCTGGGATAGGCGAGCAGCAGCCTGCGGTAACGCCGCTCCAACGCCGTCATGCGCCGGACGGCCGCAGGACGAGGGAGGCGGCCGCCTGCATCCGCCTGGCCTCGGCCTCCACCAGCGCCTGGCCCTCGTCGGTGATCCTGAAGTAGCGCCGGTTGCGGCCGTTGACCGTCTCCTCGCGGTCCACGGTGATGACGCCGCGCTCGTTGAGCCGCTCCAGGATGCCGTAGAGGGTGCCGACCGAGGGCTGGACCCGGCCCCCTGACAGATCCTTGATCGATTTGCTGATGGCGTGTCCGTGCAGCGGGCCGCCGCGCAGCGCGGCGAGCACGAAGTACATCGGCTCGCTGACTTCCGAGGTTCCTCTGGGCATGAGGGGACGTTATTCCGTTGAACGTAGCGTCGGCAACGCCGCGAGCGGGTCAGCGGCCCAGCAGGATCGGCACGTACACCAGGTTGACCAGCGTGTGGATCAGGATGACCGCCCAGATGTTGCGGTAGCGCGCCCACAGGTAGCCCTGCATGAGCCCGAACACGCCCTGGAAGGCCACGATGGTCGCCACGCCGAGCGCGGGCGCCGCGGACGGGATGTGGCTGGTGTGCATGGACGCGAACAGCAACGACGACGCCATGACGGCCGGCCACCGGCCGTACAGCGCCTCCAGCCGGGTCTGCAGCCAGCCCCGGTAGAAGATCTCCTCCAGCACGCTCGCGGTGAGCAGTGTGACGAGCGAGGCCACGGCGAGGGTGACCGGGTCGGGCAGGTCCTGGCTCAGGGGCACGGCTAGCGGGCTGACCTGCGCCAGCAGGAACCACGCGACGACCGCGGGCAGCGGCGCGAGCCAGGTGACCGGCGCGGGGATCGCCCTGGCCTTCGGGCCGTCCCCGCGGAACACCCGGAAGACGACCAGCGGGACGACGAGCAGCAGCAGGACCTTGGCCGGCGGATACAGCAGGTCCAGGCCGCCGCGCGCGATCGGGGCCACGCACGCGAAGAGCACGGCCGCGGCCACGAGCGCCCACGCCTCCTTGAGCAGCCGGTCCCTGCGCAGCTCGGCCAGCGGCGCCGGCAGCTCCCTTCTCGGCGGCACCAGGCGGGCCAGCGCCATCGCCGCGAGCGGCGGCAGCGCGGCGCCCCACAGGGAGAGCCGGGACGCGCCAGGGTCCGCGGAGGGGGTCACGCCGGTGTGGCCGGTCGCGATCAGCCCGGCGTACGCCGCGGCGAACGCCGCCAGGGCCAGGCCGGTGAACAGGCCGGTGGGTGTGAGGCGGGATGCGGGCGTGGTCACGGTGCCGATCGTCGCGGACGCGCTGCGCGGGTGTCCTCCTCTCACCGGCCGATCATGTCTACATATTTCGGGGTACGAGGAGACGGGCCTGCCGGGGCACCACGGCCCCCCACGGCTAACCTGGAGCGCGTGAGCCGTACACAGAAGTCCGAGGACCTGTTCAACCGCGCCCGCGCCCTCGTGCCGGGAGGCGTCAACTCGCCGGTCCGCGCGTTCGGCGCGGTCGGCGGGACCCCGCGATTCATGGCGTCCGGCGAGGGCCCCTACGTCACCGACGTCGACGGCAACCGTTACGTGGACCTCGTCTGCTCCTGGGGGCCGATGATCCTCGGCCACCGCCACCCGGCCGTCGTGGAGGCGGTGTCGGAGGCGGTCTCGCACGGCTTCGGGTACGGCACGGCCACCGAGGGCGAGGTCGAGCTGGCCGAGGAGATCGTCGGACGGGTCGGCCCGGTCGAGCGCGTCCGCCTGGTCAGCTCCGGCACGGAGGCGACGATGAGCGCCGTGCGCCTGGCCCGGGGTTTCACCGGCCGCTCCAAGATCATCAAGTTCGCGGGCTGCTACCACGGGCACGTCGACGCGCTGCTCGCCGCGGCCGGCTCGGGCGTGGTGACGTTCGGGCTGCCGGACACGCCGGGCGTCACGGGGGCGTCGGCCGCCGACACCATCGTGCTGCCGTACAACGACATCGAGGCGGTGGAGGCGGCGTTCGCGGCGGCCGAGATCGCCTGCGTCATCACCGAGGCGTGCCCCGCCAACATGGGCGTCGTCCCGCCGCGCGACGGCTTCAACGCGCGGCTGCGCGAGCTGTGCACCGCCCACGGGGCGCTGCTCATCGTCGACGAGGTCCTCACCGGCTTCCGCGTCTCACCCGCCGGCTGGTACGGCCTGGACCCGGTCGAGGCCGACCTGATGACGTTCGGGAAGGTCATGGGCGGCGGGCTGCCGGCGGCGGCCTTCGGCGGCCGGGCCGACGTCATGGCCCACCTCGCGCCCGAGGGGCCCGTCTACCAGGCGGGCACGCTGTCGGGCAACCCGCTGGCCGTCGCCGCCGGCCTGGCCACGCTGCGCCTCCTCGACGAGGCCGTCTACGCCAGGGTCGACGCCGCGGCCCTGGAGGTCGGCCGGGTGGCCTCGGAGGCGCTGGCCGCCGAGGGCGTGCCGCACCGGCTGCAGCGGGCCGGCAACCTGTTCTCGATCTTCTTCACCGACGCCGACGTGCCGGACTTCGACCAGGCCCGCACCCAGGACGTCGCCGCCTACCGCGCCTTCTTCCACGCGATGCTGGACCAGGGGGTCTACCTGCCGCCGTCGGCGTACGAGGCGTGGTTCCTGTCGGCGTCGCACGACGAGGAGGCCGTGGGCCGGGTGGCCGAGGCCCTGCCCGTCGCCGCCAAGGCCGCCGCCGCGGCCCGGTAGCCCTCACCCGGTCCGGCTACCGGTAGGCCCGCAACCTGCGTCGCGACCCGCGGGTGGGGCTCTCCTCGGCGCCCGCCGACAGAGCGTCGCACGCGATCATCGGGGGCGGCCGGTCAGGAGACCTTGGAACTCGGTGCCGTCCAGGTGTTGCACGCCTGTGGCGAGGCGGCGCGGAAGCCCTTGTCGAGCCAGGCGGCCATGTTGCGGCCCTTGCCGTGGTCGGCGGCCTTGGTCCACTCGTCGCCGCTCTGCCGGGTCACGTACAGGAGGTCCTTCCAGTCGTCCTCCGTGCGGTCCAGGGACGCCCAGACGCTGCCGACGAACGCGCCACCCAGGCACTCGGCCTGGAGCTCGTAGCGCCGGATCTGCTCGTTCAGCTCTTTCTTCCCCTTGTACGGGTAGCGGTCGAACGCCGCGTCCATACCGGTGATGTTCTGAATATGGTGGCCGTATTCATGCGCGGCCACCTGGAACAGGAACAGGTCCCAGGGATCGTCGAGGGTGTCGTCATCGAGGAGGACGACGAAGCGCCGCTCGGCGCCGCAGTATGTCGCCGCGGTGTACTTGCCCCAGGCGTGCCCGCAGTATCGCCGCGGCTTGGTGATGAATCCGATCCTGGCTTTCCTGAACGGCAGGCCGGCGCGCTCGAAATGAGCGCCCCAGGAGGTGTTGAGGCAGGTCAGCACCGTCGTGAGGTACCGCTTGGCGGAGGGGACGTCGTTGCGCTTGACGTCCCGCTCGCGGCATCGGCCCG
Organism: Nonomuraea sp. NPDC005501; assembly: GCF_040605905.1. NCBI lineage: Bacteria > Bacillati > Actinomycetota > Actinomycetes > Streptosporangiales > Streptosporangiaceae > Nonomuraea > Nonomuraea sp. NPDC005501. The sequence continues at coordinate 16,297 of NZ_JBEXDT010000028.1, forward strand.
GTTCGAGGTCGCCGGTGGCGTACAGCTTGTTCTTGGTGAGGTCCGGGTCCCTGATGGGGTAAACGGATGCCTGGGCTGTTCCGGACAGCAGAAGGGAGAAAAGCGTGCATGCCACAACAAGGGGGGTTAAACGCATGAAGGGCATCTTAGGCTCAGATGACCTTGATTGCCGACCATATTCGCGAAGGCCGCTGTCGGCGAATGAATGGCCGCCCAACCCGTAAAGGGCATTTGTTGCCGACCGCACCCGCGCGGGGTCTCAGCGGGTGAAGCGGCGCAGGAGGAGGGCGACCCGCTGGGGATGCTGCTCGCAGGGCAGCCTGCCGCCCCGCGTGAGCGTCGCCAGCCCGTGCAGGCCGCTCCACAGCGTCTCCACCAGCAGGCCCGGGTCGTCGTCGCCCGCCACGGGCCGGACGGCTTCGAGCAGCTCGTCGAAGGTGGCGTGCAGGGCGGCCGGCGCCTCAAGCGTGGCGAACGGCAGGTCCACGGCCTGGCTGAACATGGCGTCGTACAGCGCGGGCCGCTGCTCGGCGAACGCGGAGTAGGCGGAGGCGACGGCGGCGAGGGCCCGCGTGGGCTCGCGGGCCGTGGCGCGGGCCGCGCGCAACGCCGCGGCCAGGTCGGCGAACCCCTCCACGGCCACCGCGGCCATGATGGCGTCCTTGCCCTTGAAGTGGCTGTAGAGCACCGGCTGGCTGTACTCGACGCGCTCGGCGAGGCGGCGGGTGGTCACCGCCTCCCATCCCTCGGTCTCGACGATCTCCCGGGCCGCTTCGATGATCAGCCGCTCGCGTTCCGCACGCTCGCGCTCTCGGCGCGTCCGAATCGACATACCTCGACTCTAGCGCCGCTAGCATTCCTGTCTATGCTCTGATAATGTCGATCTCGTTGCTAGCGCCGCTAGAAAACGTATCGAACGGAGATCGTCGTGCTCACCCCCATCGCCTACGGGCTCGCTGTCGTCCTCGATCTGCTCATCCTCTTCATCGGCATCCGCTTCCTCACGCAGCCCCAGGCCGCCGCCGCGGGTTACGGCGTCACGGCCAAGGACGGCGACTCCGCCTACCTGACGATCAAGGGCTTGCGTGACGCCACCTACGGCCTCGTGGGTCTGGCCCTGCTGTTCTTCGTGGGAGTCCGCGCCGAGGCGTGGTTCATGCTCGTGGTCGCGATCGTGCCGCTGGTGGACACCGTCATCGTCCTGCGTCACGGCGGCACCAAGGCGGTGGCCTTCGGCATCCACTTCGCCACCGCCGTGGCCGTGCTCGTCAGCGCCGTCCTGCTCTTCCTCGTCTGAGTCGCAACCCCCTACGCCACGCAAGGAGTCCCCAGATGTCTCTCGTCGTCCCCAGCTTCAGCGAGTCCGTGATCGTCCGCTCCGCCGAGGCCGAGGTGATCGGCCGGGCCCCGACCACCATCCGCCTGCTGGCCGACAGCGGCTCCACCGGCGGCGCGCTGTCCACCCAGCGCGTCACGCTGGCCGACGGCGCCGACGGCGCCAAGCCGCACCACCACGCCGGATCGGCCGAGCTGTTCTACGTGCTGGACGGCACCGCCCAGCTCCTGTCCGGCGAGCAGGTCGTGACGGCCGAGCGCGGTGACCTGGTCGTCGTGCCGCCGAACGTCGCGCACGCCTTCGCCGCCGCGCCGGGCGAGGACGCGGACCTGCTCATCGTCATCACGCCGGGCGTCGAGCGGTTCGAGTACTTCCGCCACCTGGAGCGCATCGCGTACGGCAAGGTGCCGCCGGAGAGCCTGCTGGAGGTCCAGGAGCTCTACGACACGTACTTCAGGACCAGCGAGACCTGGGACCGTGCCCGTACGGCATGACCCCGCCGTGGGACCCCGGCCGGCTCGGCCGAGCGGGGGTCAGGGGCGCGGCGCCGGCGTCCGCGGCGCGGAGGGCGCCGGCGACAGGGAGGCGTGCCCCCGGGAACGGGGGCGGCTCCCCGCGTACAGGACGCCCGCCACGATCAGCGCCCCGGCGGCCAGCTTGGGCCACGACAGCGGCTCGCCCGTCAGCAGGGCCGCGGACGACAGGCCGAAGACGGGCACGAGCAGTGTGTACGGCGCGACGGTCGAGGCGTCGTAGCGGCGCAGCAGGTAGCCCCACACGCCGAATCCGCCCAGCGTGGACACGAAGGCGACGTACGCCAGGGACAGCCAACCCTCCGCCGGGACGGCGAGGCGCGGCGGGCCCTCCACGAAGAGGGACAGCGCGAGCAGCGGGGGCGCCGACAGGGCGCTCACCCACACCATGAACCGCAGCGAGTCGGGCGGCGCGGCCTTGCGCTGGATGACGTTGCCGAGGCCCCAGGCCGCCGCGGCCGCCACGCACAGGGCGAAGGCGCCGGCGGGCCCCGAGAGGCCGAAGTCGAAGGCGACCAGGGCGAGCCCGGCGAAGGCCACGGCCAGGCCGGTCGTGCGCCGCGTGGTCAGCCGCTCGCCCAGCAGCAGCACCGCGAAGATCACGGTGAAGACCACCTGGGCCTGCAGGACCAGGGAGGTCAACCCGGCGGGCATCCCGGCCCGCATGCCCATGAGCAGCAGGCCGAACTGCCCGACCCCGATCGCCGCGGCGACGCCGGCGACCCAGCGCCACGGCACCTGGGGCCGCCCCACGAGGAGCAGGGCGGGGAACCCGGCGAGGGCGAACCTGAGCCCGGCGTACAGCAGCGGCGGGAAGTGCCGCAGGCCCACCTGCATCACCACGAAGTTGACGCCCCATACGGCCGCGAGGCCGATGGCGAGCGCCAGGTGACGCGGGGTCACGCAGCGCGCGGCTTCCGGTAGCGGACGCGCTGCTCCTTGGCCTGCTCGGCCAGGGTCTGGAGGTAGGAGAACGAGGGGGCGGACTGCTTCTTCTGCTTAAGGATTCGCATGCATATATTTTCCAACGCTACAGAGTGAAGGACAAGCGAGACTTTCTACGCTAAACCCTTTAGGCTGGCTTACATGTTGGACCTGAACCGGCTCAAGGCTCTGCACGCCGTCCACGTCTACGGATCGGTGGGCGCGGCGGCCGACGCCCTCATGGTCACGCCCTCGGCGGTGTCCCAGCAGATCGCCAAGCTCGAACGCGAGACCGGCGCCCGCCTGGTCGAGCGCAACGGCCGGGGGGTGCGGCTCACCGACGCCGCGGGCCTGCTGGCCGAGCACGCCGAGCGCATCCTCGCCCTCGTGGAGACCGCCGAGGCCGACTTCGAGGCGCTGCGCGGCGCGGTCGTGGGCCGCCTGCAGATGGGAGCCTTCCCCACGGCGACCCGCGGGCTCATGCCCGGCGCGCTCACGGCGCTGCGCGCCCGCCACCCCGACCTCCAGGTCGTGCTCAACGAGCGCGAGCCCGAGCGCGTGGTGCGCGAGGTGGCGCGGGGCGAGCTGGACCTCGGCGTCATCCAGGACTGGATGAACCGCCCGATGGCCATCCCCGACGGGCTGTCCAAGGCAACGCTGCTCGACGACATCGCCGACGTGGTGCTGCCCAGCGGCCACCCGCTCGCGGGCAGCAGGGAGATCGAGCTGGCCGCGCTGAGCGGGGAGCAGTGGATCAGCTCCTCGCCCGGCACGGTCTGCCACGACTGGCTCGTCTTCACACTGCGCAGCGCCGACCTGGAGCCGGACATCTCCTGCATGGCCGACGAGTACCCGACGCAGATGGCCCTCGTCGCGGCCGGCCTCGGGTGCGCGATCATCCCCAGGCTGGGCAGGGACCTCGTGCCCGAGGGGGCCACCGTCGTGCCGCTGCGGCCCCGGCAGTCGCGGCGGATCTACGCGATCTGGCGCACGGACGCGGCCCGCCGCCCCGCCATCAGGGCCGCGGTCGACGCCCTGACCCACGCCAGCCGCACCCACGAGAACGCCTGGGCCACCGTCTGAAACGCCGGGAACCACGCTGCCGGCGTCGAGGGCGGAGCGGATAGGCTGTGGCTCATCATGGCTGAAACCACCGTCGTCCACCTGATGCGTCACGGCGAGGTGCACAACCCCCACGGCATCCTCTACGGCCGGCTCCCCGGATACCATCTGTCCGACACCGGCCGGCTGATGGTCGAGACCGTCGCCAAGGCGGTGGCCTCACGTGACATCGTCGCCCTCTACTGCTCCCCGCTGGAGCGCGCCCAGGAGACCGTGGCACCCCTGGCGGCGACGCTCGGCCTGGAGGTCACGACCGACGAGCGGCTGATCGAGGCCGCCAACCTGCTCGAAGGCCGCATGGTCGGGCAGGGGCTGACGATCTTCCGCAACCCGCGCAACTACCGCTACTTCTGGAACCCCATGCGCCCGTCCTGGGGCGAGCCGTACCCCGTGATCATCAAGCGGATGCGCTCGATCGTGGAGGAGGCCAGGGACGCGGCGCGCGGCCACGAGGCGGTCCTGGTGAGCCACCAGCTCCCCATCTGGGCGATCCGGATGGCGGCCGAGGGGCGCCGCAGACTCTGGCACGACCCGCGGCGCAGGCAGTGCGCGCTCGCCAGCCTCACCACATTCACGTTCGAGGGCAACCGCCTGGTCAGCGTCGGCTACAGCGAGCCGGCCGGCTCGCTCGTCAAGGGGCCGACGATCCCGGGGGCCTGATCCTCCCGCGGCGCCCCAGCGTCCTGGGCGGCCGGTCCCGCCGGTAGAGTTGCAAGCTCTACCGCTTGTAGTGCAAGGAGATCTTCCCCGTGCGCGCGAAGTCCGTCTCCATCGGTTCCGCCGGCTCGCTCGCCCTCGTGGCCGTCCTGGCCGTAACGGCCACGGGCTGCGCCGGCAGCCAGAACGGGCAGCCCCAGGCGGGCGACACGCGCTTCGTCGCCGGCGACGGCACGATGCAGGTGTTCACCGCGGCCGAGCGCAAGGCCGCGCCCGCGATCCAGGGGCAGACGCTCGACGGCGGCGCCGCCTCCCTCGCCGCGCACAAGGGCAAGGTCGTGGTGCTCAACTTCTGGGCGTCCTGGTGCGGGCCCTGCCGGGCCGAGGCGCCGGTGCTCAAGGACGTCGCCGCCAAGACCAAGGGCTCGGGCGTCGAGTTCATCGGCATCGACTTCAAGGACCGCCAGGCCGACGCGCTGGCCTTCGAGCGCACCGAGCAGACCGGCTACCCGAGCATCTTCGACCAGCCGGGCAAGGTGGCGCTGGCCTTCCAGGGCACGGTCCCGCCCGCCGCCATCCCGTCCACGCTGGTGATCGACGAGCAGGGCCGCATCGCCGCCCGCGCGCTCGGCGCCGTGCGCTACCAGGACCTGATGGACACCGTGACCAAGGTGCGCGATGAGTGACGTCGTCGCCTCCGGCTCGCTGCTGCTGGCCGTGCCGATCGCGGTCCTCGCGGGGGTCGTGTCGTTCCTGTCGCCGTGCGTGCTGCCGCTGGTGCCGGGCTACCTGTCGTACGTGACCGGCATGAGCGCCGACCCGAAGCGGGGGCGGCTCGTGCTGGGCACGGCGCTGTTCGTGGCCGGGTTCGCGGTGGTGTTCGTCGCCGGGGGGGCGCTGTTCGGCGGGCTCGGCTCGATGATGATGGTCAACGCGGACGTCATCACGCGGGTGCTCGGCGTCGTCACGATCCTGCTCGGGCTGGCCTTCCTGGGCGTGCTGCCCGGGCTCATGCGCGACGTGCGCATCCACCGGCTGCCGGCCGCGGGGCTGGCCGGCGCGCCGCTGCTCGGGGTGGTGTTCGGGCTGGGCTGGACGCCGTGCATCGGCCCGACGCTGGCCGTGGTGCTGGCGCTCGGGCTCAACGAGGGCAGCGCGTCCCGGGGCGCCCTGCTCGCCGTGGCGTACGCGCTGGGGCTGGGGCTGCCGTTCGTGGCCGCCGCCCTGGCCTACAGCAAGGCGCTGCGCACGTTCCGCGCCGTCCGCCGGCACAGCCGGCTGATCACCCGGATCGGCGGCGGCATGATGGTCGCCGTCGGGCTGCTGCTCGTGACCGGCCTGTGGGGAGAGATGATCGCAAGCATGCAGGGGCTCGTCGGCGGGTTCAGGCCGGTGATCTGATGGCGGTCAAGGAGCTGGAGAAGGAGCAGGCGCCGCGGCCCGCCGGTTTCGGCGCGCTGGGCTGGGCGCGCTGGGCCTGGCGCACGCTCACCTCCATGAAGACGGCCCTCATCCTGCTGTTCCTGTTCGCGCTCGCCTCGGTGCCCGGCTCGCTGGTGCCGCAGCGCGGCGTCGAGCCCGACAAGGTCGCGCGGCTCTTCCAGCAGAACCCGGCCCTCGCCGAGTGGTACGACCGCTTCCAGCTCTTCGACGTCTTCACCTCGGTCTGGTTCGCCGCGATCTACCTGCTGCTGTTCACCTCGCTGGTGGGCTGCATCATCCCGCGCACCGCCACCTACTTCCGCGAGGTGCGCCGCCGGCCCCCAGCCGCGCCGCGCAACCTGGCGCGGCTGCCGCACCACGCCGCCTTCGCCGGCGACCTGACGGTCGAGGAGGCGGCCCGGCGGCTGCGCGCCCGCCGCTTCCGGGTCGAGACCGGCGACGGATGGGTGGCCGCCGAGAAGGGCTACCTGCGGGAGACGGGCAACCTGCTCTTCCACATCTCGCTGCTCGGTCTGCTCGTCGCGGTCGGCATGGGCTCCCTGTACGGCTACCGGGGCAACGTGCTCGTCGTCGAGGGCGACGGCTTCGCCAACACCGTCGCCAACTACGACCGGTTCATCCCGGGCCGCGAGGTGTCGGCCGAGTCGCTGGAGCCGTTCTCGTTCGAGCTGAAAAATTTCAAGGCCACCTACCAGGTCCAGGGCGACAAGCGCGGCCAGGAGCTCGACTACTCGGCGTACCTGCGGGTCAACGACTCGCCGACGGCGCCGGCGCGCGACTACGAGCTGAAGGTCAACGAGCCGCTGGAGATCAACGGCACGCAGACGTACCTCATCGGGCACGGGTACGCGCCCGTGTTCAAGGTCACCGACGGCCAGGGGCAGGTCGCCTTCGACGGGCCGGTGCCCTGCCTCATCGAGCACAAGCCCACCCTCACCTCGGGCTGCGTGGTCAAGGCGCCCGACGCCCGGCCCGGGCAGCTCGGCTTCCTGCTGAGGTTCCTGCCGACGAGCGTGCCGCTGACCGACGGCACCTACGCCTCCGCCTTCCCCGGCGAGCTCCAGCCCGAGGTGCAGGTGCTCGGCGCGTTCACCGGCGACTTCGGCGTGCGCTCCGGCCGCCCCCAGTCGGTGTACCAGCTGGCGCCACAGGACCTCATGAAGAAGCTCAAGCCGCTCGTCATGGGCACCTCCGTGCCGAAGCCGCTGCCCGTGGGCCAGTCGCTCGACCTGCCGAACGGCGCCGGCAAGCTGCAGTTCACCGGGGTCAAGGAATGGATCACCCTCCAGGTCGCCTACGACCCCGGCCGGGTGCCCGCGCTGCTGGCCGCCGCCCTCGCGACGGTCTCCATCGCGGCGTCGCTGACGATCCGCCGCCGCCGGGTGTGGGTGCGGATCGGCGGCACGGACGGTTCCGGCGAGAAGGGCGCGGTCGAGGTGGGCGGCCTGACCCGCACCGAGGGCTCCGCCGCGGGCTTCGCCGAGGAGTTCGGCGACATCGTGAAGGTTCTATCTGCTGGAGACAAGGATGTCCGCTGACCGACTGGCCGAGGTGAGCGACCTCTTCGTCGTCGCCGCGGTGCTGCTCTACCTGTTCTCCATGGTCGGCTTCGCGCTGGAGCTGGCCTTCGGGCGAGCCCGGGCCGACGCTCCGGACGCCCGCGCCAAGGAGCCCGTCACCGTGGGCGGCGACACCGGCGACGCGGACGCGGCCGCACCCGCCGGGGTGGAGCCGCCGAGCTGGGCGCCCAAGGCGGGCGTCGCCGCGCTCGGGCTGGGCTGGCTGGGCTGGGCGGCCAACCTCGCCGCCATCGTCACCCGCGGCCTGTCCGTGGACCGGTGGCCGTGGGGCAACATGTACGAGTTCGTGGTGGCGATCTGCTTCGCCGCGGTGACCACGTTCCTCGCCATCCAGTTCCGGCAGAACGCGCGCTTCCTCGGCGCGTTCGTCATGGTGACGGCGACGCTGGGGCTCGGCTTCGCGGTCAAGGTCCTCTACACGGCCGCGGGCCCGGTGGTGCCGGCGCTCAACTCGTACTGGGTGGCCATCCACGTCACGGCGGCGATCCTGGCGAGCGGCCTGTTCATCCTCGCGGGCGTCGCGGGCATCCTCTACCTGGTGCGCGGCGACGGCCTGTCACGGCTGCCGTCGCGGGCCGACCTGGAGCGGGTGGCGCACCGGGTGATCGTCCTGGCGTTCCCGGTCTGGACGTTCGCCGTCATCGCCGGCGCGCTGTGGGCCGACAAGGCGTGGGGCCGCTACTGGGGCTGGGACCCCAAGGAGGTCTGGGCGTTCATCACCTGGGTCGCCTACGCCGCCTACCTGCACGCGCGGGTAACGGCGGGCTGGCGCGGCCGGGCGGCGACGATCGTGCAGCTCATCGCGTTCGCCTGCCTGCTGTTCAACCTCATCGGCGTGAACATCTTCATCAGCGGGCTGCACAGCTACGCCGACGTGAGTTCGTGAGCCGGAGGGGCGAGCGGGAGGGGGGTGCCTTCGCTTCGCGGGGGCGCCGGCCGGCCCGTCAGCCGGCCGGCCGATGAATCAGCCGGCCGATCACTGAGCCGGTCAGCCGGTCGGCCGTCAGGCGGTCAGTCGTCGCCGCGCATGCGGCGGTCGAGCTCGCGCAGGAACTCGGGGTCGTCGTCGGGGCCCTTGGGGATGGGGGCGGGGGCCGCGTCGGGCCGCCGCCGGGGCGCCCGCTCCGCCGTACGCGCGCTCTGGGGGCGGCCGAGCAGCATCCAGAACAGCCCGCCCGCGAAGGGCACCAGCACGACGATCAGCAGCCAGAGGGTCTTGGGGACGTTCCGGACCTCCTCCTCGGGGGTGGTGATGAGGTCGAACAGCGAGTAGAGCCAGAAGGCCAGCAGCGCCAGGCCGATTACGACACCTGCCATGCCCGAACTGTAAGCCATCTGCGACGTGATCGTGTCAGCCACATGCACCATTTCGGGTGACTCGCGATGATCCGCGTCGTACCGTGGAACAGATTCGGCGGAGCCCCTCGCCGGGCGGCGCCCCACGGCCGTCCGGCGGCTCGCGCGGGCGCCACGGCGTGGAGAGGTGCGCGTGGAGAGGTGCGATGGCCTTTTCTAACGACAAGGGCCGCCATCGGCGGGGTCGTTGGTGGCGGCGTGGCTCGTACCTCTTCTCCCGGCGCAGCGAGGCGCCCCCGGACGCCGACCGCTCCTTCTGGGCCTACGGCGCCCCGTCCCTCCGCCGCCCGGACCGCCCGGTACAGGAGTCGCCACGCGAGTCCTCCCGCGAGCCCGAGAGCCGCTCCTTACGTGACCGGCTGGAGCGGGACCGTCTGGAGCGTGACAGGGCGGCTCGCGAGCCGCACCGGGCGCCGCCGGGCCAGGGCGAGACGTCCCGCCTGTGGGAGCGGCGGCGCAGGTGGGAGGCGCCCGAGCGGTTGCCCGCCGCCGTGGTGGAGCGCCCCCAGTACACCTGGTACGACTTCGAGCTCGACGACCTGCCGCCCAGGGCCCAGCCGAATCGGCCTGACGCCCCGTCCCTGGGCGACGGGCTGCGCCACTGCGGCAGGCTGGAGGCGGTCCTGCACCGCCAGTGGGACGCCCGGCTCGGCCCGCCGACGCCGGAGGTGATCCGGGCCGTGGAGAGCCTCGCCAGGCTCCCGGAACGGCTCAAGGACCTGCTGGCCGACGGACTGGAGGGCATCTACGTCGGCCACGGCGGCGTCCCGGACCTCGACGACATGGGCTACCTGCGCGGCGCCCCACTGCCCTCGGGCCGCGCCACCTGGGACATCTGCGCCGGCGCGTACGGCGACCGGAAGATCGTGGTGGGGGACCGGCCGTCGCCGACGCCGGACGTGATGATGCACGAGGTGGGTCACGCCATCGACGACATCGACTCGACGTACGGTGACTGGGTGTCCGACTCGGCGGAGTTCGTGGCCCTGTACGAGCAGGCCACGCCGCTGTTGGCCTCGGCCTTCCACCGGCAGGGAGGCGGCCTCGGCCGCAAGGAGTTCTTCGCCGACGCCTTCGCCGCGATCGCCTCGCGGCAGCGCCCGGCGCTCGTCGACATGCTGAACGGCGACACGCGGATGGCGCTCGACGTCATGCTGTTCTTCAACCGGCGCTACGGAATCTAGGTGATCAGCCATGTACGTCATCCGGCTCGCTGACGGGACCCTGCGCGTGCCGCGGACCCTGACCAGCGAAGACGGGCGCCTCATCGCGAACGCGTACGTGGACCTCGAACCCGGCGACCCCGACTACGACCGGTGGCTGCCGGAGTCGCTGACCGAGGACGAGCTGGCCGAGCGGCGCGGCAGGTGGCAGGCGGGCAACGACGAGCTGGAGCGGGAGTTCCTGGCGTACCGGGCGGAGC